>CAZPBV010000077.1:0-2740 GCA_964584675.1 uncultured Bdellovibrionales bacterium | reverse complement strand
ACTGCGAGCGACGAATTTCTTGTCGGCGCGACCATCATAAGCACCTCTTGGAGTACAGCATGAAGATTGAGGGGGGCCATGACGATTTGGCCCGACTTGGAGAAATGTAAAATATTGGAAACGAGATTGTCTAGGGCATTGATGCTCTTTTCCATTTGGTCGATCAGCCCGAGTGATGCCGGTCTGCCCTGTAGATCTTCCCGCAACATGGAGAGAAACAATTTCATGGCACCCAAAGGGTTGCGAACCTCATGGGCTAGAGCAGCTGCTGTTTCACCGAGCATGGCCATGCGAGCTTGACGCTCGATCTCCTCATCCTTCTTCTTAAGCCGTCCCTTCAGGTCCTCCGATTCCCTTCTCAATTCTTCATATTTTGCGCTCAGGAGCTGGGACGAATGCTGAAAACGTTCAAGCGCCTGCCGAATCATATCGCCATACAAGACCGAGCTTTCAGGAGCAGGTAGGGTTCCAGTGTCATGGGCGACATTTTCTCTCATCGTTCCCCCTTCAAAGTTTTTCTACGAAATTCCGCCGGTCTACTCATGACAGCCCCGCGCAACCCGTGCGCCTCGTTCCACAGAAATATCTCCGACTCCGCCTGTAGGAGAGTGAGCCAGTGATCTGAGGGGGGAAAACGCGTTGCCGCTTGCTCGCGTAAGTCAAGAACTCGCGTGACATTTTCTTCCTGAATTGCAGCGCTCATTAGGGCGTAGTCGACCCAGCTATCCAGAAAGTCGCGCGGGTAGTCTTCTCGTCCCTTGGTCAGCCAAAATGTGATCTGTCCCGGATCCTTTCGCTCGACTGCCAACTGAGCCAGATAGCGAAGTGCTTTGGAAGTGCGCTCATGGTGCAATGGGACTTGTTCAAGGTGCGCTCGTGCCTCATCAAATTTGCCCAGTATAAGCTGGCATTCCGCCAATTGATAATGTATATCGGGACGATCTGCGCTCAAGCTTTCCTTGAGGGCCTGCTCAAGCTTTTCTTCAGCCTTTCCAGCCATTCCCAATCTGCTGAGGCTCTGTCCCCAGAGGAGGAGCGCTTGAGCTCGCAGTGGGGATGGCTCGGCGAGTTGCTGCACGCTGCGTTCCGCAAAAAGACTCGCCACCTGGAATCGATTCTCCTGAAGCTCTATTGCTCCACGCGATAAGAAGAGTCGGGCGCGTTTCTGAGGCGCAAGAGATTCATCCTTGAGAATTCGGTCGTATTCTTCAATTGCTCGGTCAGGAAGACCAAGACCCCAAGCGCTCGCTGCGGCAGCCTCGCGAGCCCCCAAGGTCGCGCGGCGCTCGGGCAAGCGATCATAGGTTACGAGCGCGGCCATGTAATCACCTTGCGCCGCTGCGCGTTCGACCTCGATGGGGTGTTGCGCATACGCTGAGAGGCCACAGACCCCCAAAAGCGCCAATGGCAGCAATGCACTTATTGCCCGCATGTGCCTACTCCCAAAACCGGTTTCACCTACTCTCTCCATGATTCCGCTAGCAATCCTTTATAAAGATTCCCACGATCATCGCTAGAACTGAGGTCTATCCTCACCTTCAACAGTACACTCGATTTCGCTCTCGATGCCCTTTTTCTTAATTTTCTCCACCAGAGTGGTGCGGTTCAATCGCAACAGCTTTGCGGCTGCCTTCTTATTACCGTGAGTCTTCTCCATGGCCATAGTAATGAGCCGAGTCTCAAAGCTATCGACAAGTGCATTAAAATCAATTCCGCATGGCGGGATGTCAGGAGGAGCATCGAGCTGACTCCGACTGACGGGGACCGCCCCTGTAATGTAGTCCGGCAAATCGTGTATCGAGATACAATCGGTTTCACTGAGTATGGCGACACGCTCAATAAGATTTTCCAGTTCACGCACATTGCCCGGCCAGTGATAGTTCGAGAGGCACGCAAGCGTGTCGGAAGAAAAGTACATCAGCGACTTTTGCAAATTATCGCAGCAGCGCCGTAGAAAATATTTACACAAAGCTTCAACATCGCCCCCTCGTCGCCTCAGCGGGGGAAGTTCAATAGGAACTACCTGAAGCCGGTAAAACAAGTCCTCCCGAAATCGGCCGGCTGCAACCTCCGCACGCAGATCCTTGTTGGTGGCCGCAATGACACGCACATCGACATCTATCCAGCGGGTTGAGCCGACCGGCTCAACTTTGCGCTCTTGTAATACGCGTAATAATTTTACTTGGAGTTTAGGGCTCATCTCCCCTATTTCATCTAGAAATATGGTGCCGCCATCCGCGAGCTGAAAACGGCCAACCTTCGAGGCAATGGCGCCGGTAAATGATCCTTTTTCATGTCCGAATAGCTCGCTCTCAAGAATATCCTCGGGGATTGCGCCGCAATTGACCGGCACCAGTTTGCCCGATCGACCACTTATTTTATGAATTGCCCGAGCTATCAATTCCTTGCCCGTCCCGCTCTCCCCAAGAAGGAGCACTGTCGAATTCGTTTGAGCAACTTTCTCAACAATCGCGAAAACTTTCTGCATGTCGGGGCTGGAGCTAATAATCCCGGAAAAGGAAGCCGGTTTTTCTTTAACTAGTAGCGGTCGTGACTGCGCAAGGTCAACATGAGAACTGTGAAACGCAGATAGTTCCGAGTGAATGGTAACAAGACCGGTTTGCATGATGCTCTCCCTAGCAAAAAACCAAATTCCCTTTGTTCTTTCCCTCTCAGTCGCTCCAAGCTCGGCCACCATGCTACAGGGTGTCGGTCTCGCGTCGCGTCAGCCACTTGCGCT
>CAZPBV010000076.1:523-11461 GCA_964584675.1 uncultured Bdellovibrionales bacterium | reverse complement strand
TTCAGGGTTAGAGGTTAGCCAAATAGAGGCCCTCGTATGTGACTTTCTTAAGGCAAGAGAGCAGCGCAAACAGATTTTCTTTCTGGGGAATGGAGGAAGCGCTGCCAATGCCTCGCATTTTGCCAACGATTTCTCAAAAGTGCGATTTGATGACGAGCGCCTTCTCTTTAGAGTGATGAGTCTCACTGACAATGTTTCATGGATGAGCGCAATCGGAAATGACTTTGGTTATGACTATATCTTTGAACACCAGCTTAAAAATCTTCTAGCGCCCGGCGACGTTGTTGTGGCCATCTCTTCGAGTGGAAACTCCGCAAATATCATTCGAGCCGTGGAATACGCCAACGCCAAGGGAGCGGTCACCTATGGAATCATAGGTTTTGATGGCGGAAAACTTCGAGACCAGGCACAAAAAATTGTCTATATTCCTACCAAGAAGGGCCACTATGGCTTTATGGAAGACGCCACCCTTGTTATCGGACACATCGCCTCGATTTACTTGTTCGAACATGATAGGACCCTTCAGCATTAGGAGGGAGCTATGCGAACGCTGGTAACCGGAGGGGCTGGTTTCATAGGTAGTCACTTAGTCGAAAGGTTGATTCATGATGGCCACGCAGTAATTGTCCTCGACAATTACTCGACCGGCAGGGAAGAGAATATAGCGCACCTTTCTCACCATAAGTCTCTAAGCGTTTATCAGATGGACATTGTTGACATGGAGCAGATCGCCCCCCTGTTCGCCGATGTTGATTGGGTGTTCCATATAGCCGCCTTAGCTGACATCGTCCCGTCAATACAGAATCCCCTATCGTATCACCGCTCCAATGTCGATGGCACCGTTTCGGTCCTTGAATGTTCCCGCAGGGCGGGGGTAAAGCGGCTTGTCTATGCGGCGTCATCAAGTTGCTATGGAATGGCGACGCAATTTCCCACTCCCGAGAGCGCCCCCATAGATCCGCGCTATCCTTATGCGTTGACGAAATATCTTGGCGAGCAGTGTGTCTTGCACTGGCAGCAAGTATACGGCCTTCAGTGCAATTCTCTCAGATTTTTTAATGTGTACGGACCTCGTTCTCGCACCTCGGGCACATATGGGGCCGTCTTTGGAGTGTTTCTCGCCCAAAAGTTGGCAGGTAAGCCTTACACCATCGTCGGAGACGGCAGTCAAACTCGAGACTTTACTTTTGTTGCCGACGTGGTTGATGCGGTGGTGACCGCGGCATGCTCAGAGGTGGTTGGCGAGGTGTTCAACGTAGGAAGCGGCAACACCTATAGCATCAATAGCCTGGTAGATTTGCTTGGCGGCGAGAAGTCATACATTCCGAAGCGACCGGGCGAACCAGACTGCACGTTTGCGGACACGGAAAAGATTAGGCGAATGCTCGGATGGAGCCCGAAAGTATCATTTGAAGAAGGTGTCAAGATTATGCTTGATAACATTGAGTACTGGAAGCAAGCTCCCGTATGGACCGAGAGTTCAATCGCGAATGCGACGAAAGACTGGCACCGATATTTGGGAAGGTAAATGCAATGGAGGCCATTGATAAAAAAATCAGGCCGCTTAACGAGGTTTCCCCATATCTTGAAGATCTCAAGGCCCAGGGAAAGAAGATCGTCATGTGCCACGGAGTCTTTGACCTGTTGCACTTGGGCCATATCCGCTATTTAAACTCTGCCAAGCGGCATGGCGACGTATTGGTGGTTACCACAACGAGCGATCAGCACGTCAAGCGCGGTCCGGGACGCCCAGTCTTTAACCAACATCTGCGCGCCGAGGCCTTGGCTAACCTTGCTATGACCGATGTCGTGGTCATAGTCGATTATCCGACCGCGGTTGAAGCAATTGAGCAAATTCGCCCGCATTTTTATGTAAAAGGCCCCGACTATAAGAACCGTGCTCCGGATCCAAGCTCGCGCCTCAAAGACGAGGAAGCAGCAATTCGAGCAGTCGGAGGAGAAATTATTTATACCGATGACGAGGTGTTTAGCTCATCTCAGCTCATTAACAATTACTTCAGCACCCTTCCCGAGCCCACGGCCGCGTTTTTGAAAGAGATAGCGACTCGCTATTCGATAGAGGATATCAAGGATTATTTTGACAAGATAAAAGCTCTCAAAATTTTAGTGGTAGGAGACGCCATTATCGATCAGTATCATTATACTCAGCCGCTGGGGAAATCGGCCAAGGAAAATATTGTCGTTAATAAATATCTGAGCGAGGAGGACTTCGCCGGCGGAAGCCTTGCCACGGCCAATCATATTGCGCAGATTAGCGGGCCCATTGATTTGTTGACAATTCTTGGGCGGGACGACTCGTATGAATCCTTTGTGCTTGAGCGTCTCAACAAGAGCATCGCCCCGTACGTGTACATGCGGCCAAATTGTCGAACGACGGTGAAGCGGCGCTTTGTCGAGAAGAATGAAAATCGAAAGCTTTTTGAGATATGCTACCTGGATGACCATCCTTTATCTACCCAGGAAGAGGAGACGCTTCTCAAGCTTCTTAATAGAGATATCGCGTCCTATGATCTTGTCATAGTGAATGACTTTGGACATGGCATGCTCACCAAGCATCTGCGAACCATTATTTCATCGGAAGCCCGCAGCCTGGCTCTCAATGTTCAAACCAATAGCGCTAATATTGGTTACAATATAGTCACCAACTACCCGCAGGCTGATTTTGTTTGCATCGATGAACCGGAAATTCGACTGGCTACGAGAGATAAGTTCAGCGAAGTTCCAACCTTGGTGCAGCGATTGTATAATTCGCTTGGGCCAAGGCAAATTATTGTTACTCGCGGCTCGAAGGGGAGTTTGAGCTACACGAGAACTCAAGGATTTGTTGAGGCGCCCGCGTTTACGTCATTTGGTGTTGATAGAATTGGTGCAGGAGATGCTTTTTTTGCTTATACTGCACCCTGCTTCGCAGTTGGAATGCCCCCTGACTTGGTGGGGCTCATCGGTAATGCCGTGGGGGCGCTCAAGCTGCAAATAGTTGGTAATAGAGAGCCGGTGAAGAGGGGAGACCTGATAAAGTTTCTTACTCGGTTGCTCAAAGTGTGAGGAGAGACAATGGGCGCAAATCATAAAACAATATTGGTAACAGGCGGCGCAGGATATGTGGGAGCGGTTCTCATTCCCAAACTCCTCGCTCAAGGCCATCATGTTAAAGTTCTCGATCTTTTTATATATGGGGACGATGTATTTGATGAGGTCCGCCCCAATCCTCGACTTGAATGTATCAAGGGCGATATCCGTGATGAAAATACGTTAGAACGGAGCCTGACCGGGTGTGATGTTGTTATTCACCTGGCCTGTATTTCAAATGATCCAAGTTTCGAACTTAACGCGGAGCTGGGAAAAACCATTAACTATGATTGCTTCCCATCCCTGGTCAGAATATCTAAGCAAAGCGGAGTCAAACGCTTCATCTATGCGTCCTCGTCCAGCGTATACGGGGTTAAGAGCGACCCAAACGTAACGGAAGATTTACCACTTGAGCCGCTGACCGATTACTCTAAGTATAAGGCTCTATGCGAAGATATTTTGCTTAAAGAGCGCTCCCCAGGATTTGTGGCGGTGGTTATTCGCCCCGCAACAGTCTGCGGATATTCCCCCCGTCTAAGGCTTGACCTCACCGTAAATATTCTCACTAACCACGCAGTTAATAAACGTGAAATAACGGTGCTGGGAGGGGGTCAAATGCGGCCCAACATTCATATTGAGGATATGGCTCAACTTTATGTTGACCTGCTGGACATTCCCGATAACAAGATTGATGGGAAAATTTTTAACGCCGGGTATGAGAATCATACGGTCTCAGAAATTGCCGGGATGGTCAAAAAAATTGTTGGCCCGGATGTAATAATCAACACACAGCCGACAAATGACAATCGCTCCTACCACATTTCATCGGAAAAAATTAAAAGGGAGCTGGGATTCATGCCGAAACACACCATTGAGGATGCGGTGAGAGATTTAAGCCAAGCTTTTACTGCCGGAAAGATTCCCGAATCAATGACCAATCCCCGCTACTACAACATAAAAACGATGCAGCTTTGTAATCTGCAGTGATAATTGCCGATTGGTCTTCTATTTACCGCAGGGAATCAAGCCAGCAAGCCTGGTTTGTTCGTAAAACCGGTGCCTCCAAAGAGAGTGGTATTATGAGCCATGGGGGAAGCCGGGGCCTCCGAGACCCTCTCACATTCCACTCGAAGACCTTGACCCAGCGAATCCTCGGGATGTGCGCTTACCGAGGTCGTGGTGATGGAATTTGGACCGGAGGGAGTAATATGCTCTCGTGGTGCAGGTCCCAATAGATGGGCGTGCTTACGAAGAAAATCTCGTCCTATACGGCACGGCATTCCATATGGCTCTATCGTTTTTACAATAGATTGAAAGCGCGCCTGTAGTGAGTTGTCGCCTTCTGAGTATTGTTGACTGCCCTGAAACCGGTCCAGCATCTCAATGGTGACGTCTCGAATTTCTTCCGGACTATTGGGTTGTACCTGCATGCCGTACCGTTCGAAGGTCAGTTGATTGAAGCAATAATCGAAAGGAGGCGATAGGGAATCTTTAAAGCTGAGGTGCCTGTTCTCCTGAGCGAACCAGAGCAACTTAGGAATGAATAAGTCGCTTGAGTTAACGGGAAAACCATTCATTGGAGAAACGTTGGTCAGAATGGAGGGGACGTTAAAGGCGATTGGAATTCCATTTACTCCCGAAGTGGTTCCAAGAAAGAAGCGGGAGGTCGCAACGAGAAAAATATCCATCCAATCTCGTTTCGCGGTGGAGTGAACATAATCAATAACCCCCTTCATCGGAGCAAGAGGCTTCATGGAAACATCGCCAAGACGGATAACCCATCCGCCTCGCTCAACAATGGCCTGCATCGCAAGCCGGTATGTCTCGATATCTGCATCACGGTTGCTCGTTGACTTGGGATCTACGTTTCGACCAAGCTTTCCGCGGCTTTGGTCGCGAACATGTATCGTTACATACCATGCCTCGGGAGGTACTCCGAGAGAGGCAAGCAGCTTTCTACCGCCGATGGTATGCTCCCGCGTTAATGAGATCTGGGGGCCGATAGCCCGTTTTCTGCATTCCTCTTGGATGGCTGGGTACCGGTTCCATGTGCATCGAACCGCGCCGTCGGTAAGGGGGCGCCAATAGGTGTCATATTCCAGCACGCTCGCAATTGGTTGAAGTCTTCGAATTAATCGCCGGTCGGTTATAGCGCAAATATGTTTGCGCCAATACGTTAGCGCTGCGAGGTTAACGATCTTGTTGCCAGGAGCGAGTAATAGAGGAATAAAAGGAGGCCTCCAGCCCAAAAGACCTTCTTTGACCATTGAATCGGGTTCGTTGAACATATGTCCTATGGCTTCAAGGATTGGAACCCGGGGTGCTAGAAAGCGCGCGTCAAGTGCCGCCAGCGGATGCTCTTGGCAAAGCTTTTGTCTAATTGCCACTTCTTTCTTAATGGCGTCGACGCAGTCTTTTTGGTTGCCAAGCAGATGGTAGTGAGCCGCCATCAGGTTATAGACCCGCGCAAAATCAGTGGTCATTTCGTCGGGCAGTAGATCGGTTGCCCTTTTCCAATGGTATACGACAATCTCCGACACCTCTGGGGTATTGGCTTCGCCGTTTACACGGTGTAATTGCTCGGCGACCTCGAGGTACAAGTTGGCAAGGCCCCTCCTTAACCCCGCATTATGAGGACTCTGAGCAAGAGCCGCCTCGCCGGCCTTAATGTATTCACTTACCGGATGATTAGATGGAAGCATACTCTCTCCTTGTATCTTGAAACGAGACCGGCGGGCTCTTGAGCGCACTATCTGTGTGACCCAACAATGCGCGATACTTTCTCAAAAAAGTCGTGCTGATTATGCAGTTAATGCCGTGGGGTTCTCCCACTGCAGCAATGGCGCGAAACGAGTTTTGTAAGTCACGATCGAGATCGGTTTCTACAAAGCGACTATCTAGGCGATCCAGCATTTCAATCGTCGCGTCACGAATCTCCTCGGCGGAATTCGGCACCAATTCAACGTTGCGCGACTCATACACAGCCATATTGAAGCACCAGTCGAACGGAGGGGCCATCATCTCGCCGAATGAAAGTAAGCGCTGTTCGTTGGTGCTCCACATGAGTTTTGGCATGTACATATCCCTGCGCGAAAGGGCAAAGCCGTTCGCGCTGGACATATTGGTAAGAAGAGACGGAATGCCGAAAACAATGGGAATGCCATTTGGTCCCGAGGAGGTGCCGAGAAAAAACGTGCTCTTTGATATTAAGAAGAGATCCATCCAGTCGCAACGAAAAGGACTATGAACGTAGTCAATGAGACCATCAATTTTCGGAGCGGGCTTCATGGAGGGATCGCCCAAACGAATTACTTTGCCGCCACGCTGCACAATGGCCTCTATCGCGGACGCATAAGAGTCGATGTCTGCATCTCTATTTGAAGTGGTCTTGGAATCAACAACCTGCCCTAATTTGCCCCGGCTTTGGTCTCTCACATGCAGGGTCACAAACCAGCATCCGGGGTTGATCCCCATCCTGCGAAGATTCTCCATGCCATCTTTTTCATGCGACGGAAGTAGCTTCAGCAGAGGAGGAAGGTTGCGCTCTTCCCACTGCTTTTGAATGGCAATATACCTGCTCCACATATAGACTGGCCCACTGCCGCCAGGAAGCGGACGCCAGAAGGTGTCAAACTCAACCACCTCTGCTGCGGGTTGAAGCCGCTGAGCAAGCGAACCATCCGTGACGATGCAGAGGTACTTGCGCCAGTAGTCCAATAGCGCCGGACTGACAACTTCCCGATTGGGCGCAAGCAAGATCCCGTGATAGGGGCGCCGCCAACCGAGGAGGCCTTCTTTGATAAAGGAATCCGGATCGTTCAGGAGATGCCCGATGTTGGTTAGAATCGGGCTTCTTTGGCCAAAGAATCGCACAGGAAACTGGTAGAGAGGATGGGTTTCGGCTATACGCTCGCGGATATCGAGCATCTGCTTTATCATGTAGTTACAATCATTTTGCTTTCCGATCCGATGAAACAGTAGAGCGACTGCATATGCAAGATTCGCAGCTTCGAGTGAGTTTAAATTTGCGGTAAGTTCAAGCGCGCGTTTTCTGTGTCGTGCCGATAGTTCAAGCGGCTCCATGGTGCCCGTTTGTTGCCCTAGCAGCTCAAGTTGAGAGGAGATATCAAGAAATAAATTTTTCACCGCCTCTCGAAGATTTGGATTAAGAGGGTCCGCCGCTAAGGTCTGTTCAGCGCCCCGCACGATTTCTTCAAGCGATGAATTCATACAAGTGGTTTGGTGAACCATTCCATCAACGTATGCGGCTTTTGCAATGCCGTAATTTCCCCAGTTGTAACGCTATGCACAGCTCTGACATGATCAAATGGAATCACGTGCTGGTCTTGGAGAAGTTCTCTTGTTTCGACATAGCCGGTAATCATTTCCTTAATCAAGGTTTGAGAAGGTTCTATGGATTCTCCAAAGAGCCGCGGCCTCGCGATTGAAAAAGTTCCCCAGTCGGTATCAATGATAGGGATAAAAAAGGAATCTATAAGTTCAGTCATCTGGCTCCGGAAACTCGCGCATTTAGGGAGAATGAGAACTCCAGGAGGATTTTCTTGAGATCTTGCCTTGGTGAGCTCATAGGCTAAGCGTGTAAAGAATGTGCGCGCGGCCTCGCTGAGAAGGTGAAAACTCGGCCCGAAAGTTACGGCGTCGATAGCGGGCAGCTGGCTTGTGCACCGGGAAAGCGCCTCCCACCAGGGGATATGTACAAAATGTCCGGCGGCAGGCTTTTCTACGATTTCAGAGATATCCTTTCCTCGAACAACTTCATGAAATTTATTTACTGGACCGCTCTCAATTAGGTTGGCGTCCTCTGAGAGCACCATATTCCATAAGTGTTCTTGCAGAAGATAGTAAGCCTGCAGAGATTCGATTCCTATATAGAAATGTGTGCCGAGCGGATACATACAGGGAAGAAACCCGGGACCGGGACCAATTTCTAGTAGGCGAATGATTCGATGGTGAAACATGTAATCAAGGCAACGATTGGTAAGAAGCGGCTGAATCAAGGAGTGAGACGGAATGATTGGTTTATTGAGCCACATTTCTCCAAAGTCAGCGCAAATTCCCCACAGGCGCTGAATCCAGTCGAACTCTACCGGACGAAGTAGTCCGACTGTATCTTGGAAGGACTGTTGGAACGAAAGTTGGCTCTCGATGTCAAGGAAACGCGCCAACTCGGATTCATCGCGTATCCGGTGAGGAAAGCCATTGAGACCGTGAGAAACGGGGGCAAAGGCCTGAACAGCGAAGTTCGGAACATCGCCCAGTGCCTGCAACTCAGCTCTTTCGTACTCTTGAATTGAAAGTGTTCTCATGGTTTACCAGTCCGCGCGCCTCTCGAAAGAGGCCCCCCCCAAAGCTTTGTGCGCTATTGGGGGCAACTGCGAGGTCAGCATTTCTTTAGATTGCGGTGGGAAAGTTTGAGATTCGGGAGAGAACCACTCAACGATTGACTCGGTCTCGTGGTGGCTAGAGGAAGGTGATTAGGATAGGCTAACTCCTAGAACAACGGATAAATAAAGTCGTTATAGGGGTCTTTTTTGCTCTTCCGCTTGGCTTTCCACTTACTGTAGCGGAATTCAAGAAGGTCGCGCACCGAGTGAAACCAAAGCCGAATCTTTTGCACCATGATGAGTACTCCGCGAGAGGGATAAACCGACCTTTGGAAGGCCTGCATCCTATTGCTTTAGAGATCTATCGGAATAGTAGTGGTTCAACTAAAGCGCTCTTTATCGATAAAAAGCCTGAAATCATTGAGTTTTTAGCCATTCGTCATGTCCCCCAGCTTCAAAAATGAGCCCTTATTTTCTGCCATTCAAGCGGCCCTCAGGCAGGGCAGTGCGGACAGTGCCATTGCGCATATCTCAACCGCGCTTTCGCTCGCGGGCCCCGCAGACGACAGGCTACTAACTATCCTGCGAGAGGTTCTTGAGCGCGGACCCCAGACGGTTCAAGTTTGGCTACTTAATGCGGTTACCATTTCGTCGATTTTCTCCAGTGAGGGGTTGGAGTTATTTGTTATGCTTGCCCGTCGTGTGGGGCAGCCGGTGCGGGCTCTGTCCATCATCCAGCAAGCGATGCAACAGGGGCGTAGCTCCGCTGACCTTCTTGTTCTAGCCGGCCAGATTCTTGCGGAAGTCGGGGAACATGAGCAAGCTCGCACGCTTCTGAGCGAGGTTCTACAAAATGTCCCTTCGCGTTCGGCTCGCCTAGCCCTCGAGAATTTGCAAATCCCCTCCCCGCGTCCACGAGATTCTCGGCTTGTTCTATTTGTTTCGGAGAGTCCGAAGGCACGTCTCCTTAAGATGGCTCATATTCTTCGAAAAAATGATTGGCGCGTCGTCCTGATCTCGCGGGTATCGCCAGACTTTGATGCAACGCGTGTCTTCGAAGAGGTTAAGATATTCAACAATCCTGAACATGCGCTCTATTTAGCTTCTTCTTATAGCCCTCGAGTCATTCACCTATTCTCTCCGATGGCGGATGATACTTCTTGTGCCTTTATTCGCGAGCGAGGAGAAACCCCAGTTATATTCGATCCGTACGATATAATTGAGGGCCTTATCACCGCGCCACATCTACGAGAGGTCATCGCCAAGCAAAGATACTGCATGGAGAACTCCGATGGCCTTACTTGCCGAGACTTGCGGAGCCGTTACGTTTGGAAAAAATATGGGTACAAACATCCGGATCGCCGCGTATTTTTTTCCGAGTACTGCTGGGCGCCTCCTCTCCCCGAGGATCGCTGGATTCGGCCCCCAGAGCAGGAGTTGCATGTGGTATGCTGCGGTTTTGTGGCAACCGCCAGGCAGGGCGATGAACAAGATTGGGGATATCTCGAAGTAGGAAAGCTACTGGCCGGTCAGGGAATTCATTTCCACATTTATCCTCACCCTCTTCAAGCAAAGGTGGGAGATTTGAGCGAAACGTTCGCGGATTTTGTAATAGCAGCTCAGCAAACCTCTTACTTCCACTTTCATGAGCCCGTCGCCATGGATCGGATTCAGGAAGAAATAGCGCGATATGATTTTGGTATAAATATCAGCGTGCCCGCCTTGTTTGGACGTCCCCTAACCTCTTATACCGAGGCGCACTTGCGTTACTGTAGTTCAGCTCGCAACACCGAGTATCTGGATTCCGGTTTACCCCTGCTTTCTCAACAAGCTTTGCGTTATCAGTACAACTGTATGAAAAGATATGGGCTCGCTATCGATCTTTCTCCAAAGATGCTTGCCCTTGGGAAGGAACAATTGTTCTCTTTCAGGAATGAACCGAGCTTGCCGCAACGTGTGAAGATGGCGCGGAGTTATTATTCTTTGGATCGACATGCCCCGCGTCTTATGCGGTTCTATTCTTCTTTTTAGTTAGTCATCAGAGAGCAGATGTTCATAGCGCTTTATAAACTCATTTCCGATAGAACTTGAAATGCCTCCGGGAATATCGCGGGACGTGATAGCTCGAAATTTATTTTGACGGAACAGATCCTGTTCGGCATATGACATGCTCCCTTCTCGGCGGCGCAGCATCTCGCATACAACTTCCCTAATCTCGTCGGCCGAATTTTCAACAATCGACACCCCGGCGTCGCTAAAAACACGATTGTTGAAGCAGAAGTCAAAAGGAGGTGATAGAGACTCACGGAAGGTAAGGAGGCGATTCTTCGTGTTTGAATAGAGTAACTTAGGAATATACAAATCTGTCGAACAGACTGCGTAGCCGTTCATAGGTGAAATATTGGTCAGTACCGAAGGAATGCCAAAATTAATCGGCAATCCATTGACGCCCGAGCATGTTCCGATAAAAAAAGAACTCTGTGAAATACAGAATAAATCCATC
>CAZPBV010000076.1:0-513 GCA_964584675.1 uncultured Bdellovibrionales bacterium | reverse complement strand
GTGAGCATAGTCGAACACCCGCGACAATGAAGGTAGCGGTGTCGTGCTCTTATCGCCTAATCGAATAACCCACCCCCCGCGTTTGGTGACTTCCTCAATGGCCGGAAAATACGAATCCAAAGCGCAATTGCGGTTGTCGGTGTTGGAGGAATTGGGTCCTCGTTCTCGTACGTGCAGAGTCACGAGCCAAGCGCCGCGAGGCACCCCGACGGATTCAAGAGCTTGCCATCCTCGCGCCACGTCCAAATCCGTCAGCTGGAGGAGAGGGCCGCGTTGTTCGTGTTCCCATTGTCGCTGAATAAAAATCATGCCGGGCCATTGAAAAATGATGCCGGAGCCTGGGAGTCGGCCCGGGAACTGGTACCAGAACGTGCTGTGCTCGAGGCGCCGGGCATGGGGCGCGAGTCGCTCGGTTAGCTGCGCATCAGTTACGGCACAGATATATCGCCGCCAGTAGCGCAGTGTAGCTGGATTGGCCACCTTCCCGCGAGGCGCAAGGAGCAATCCGTGATA
>CAZPBV010000075.1:469-11496 GCA_964584675.1 uncultured Bdellovibrionales bacterium | reverse complement strand
CAATAATATCACGAGTGGTACCCGAAACGTCGGTAACAATCGCACGTTCCTTGCCCACTAAGAGATTAAGCAAGCTCGACTTGCCGGCATTAGGGCGGCCACACAGGAGCACCCTGAATCCTTCGCGCACAATGCTGCCATACTCATGACTTGCAATGAGTCTATCGATCTTTTCTCTAGCGCTACAAATGGAGAGCCTAATGTCATTTAGCTGCTGAGGGTTTATTCCTTCCTCGGGAAAATCTATCCCAGCTTCGATTTCAGCCAGTATGTCGCGTAAGGGCTCGCCGACGTTTGCTACCATGTCACTGAACTTTCCTTTGAGATGTTCGCCGGCAATTTTTAGAGCTTCCTCGCTCGTGGCATTAATGAGTTCCCCAATTGCCTCGGCCTGCACCAGATCCATCTTGCCATTGAGAAAAGCGCGTCTTGTAAACTCGCCCGCCTCAGCAGGGGAAACGCCAAAACTAAATAGGGATCGAAGCATCTTTTGAACTAACAGAGGGCTTCCGTGAAATTGAAATTCGCCAATATCTTCTCCCGTAAAACTATGGGGGCCGGGCATGTAGACAGCAAGGGCGTGATCGATGATATCACCGGTCTTGTGATCAATAAGCTCGCCAAAAACCAAGCGCCGCGGATCCGCGATAAGGTCCTTCTTCGATCTGAACAGTCCGCGCAAGACCTGCTTTGTTTTCGGGCCGCTTACGCGTATAACCGCGATTCCAGCAGGAGAGGGGGCGGTTGCTAGGGCAGCGATAGTGTTTAAACCTTGTTCCTCAACCATACCGGGCTTTTATGAGCTGCCAGTATATCATAAAAACTAGGACAGCAACGTAAGAACATATGCAAATGAGAAAATTCCAATACTTGCAAGCAAGGTTACCCTAAAGGGATTGGCGTGCTTGTCGCTTCTCAGCACTGACTGCTGAATAAGTGAGGTCAAGGTATTTACCAATGTGTAGAGGGCCAGTCCGGCAGGAAAAGGGAAGATAATGAAGCCAAGAGTAAAAGCAACTGAAACTCCAAGCATCATCTTGCGCTGACTAGGATCCATGCCTGGGGTTGGGGTGCGATATTGCTGAATAAACATGACAATACCCATAAGAATAATCATGACCGGAAAACGTATGCCCGCAAGCTCCATCCTTTCCGGAGCTGAAAGGTCGTGCACCCAGAATACAAACGGTGCGTGACGGAGTTCGATCGAATGTTGCAAAGCGCTGTAGAGTCCGAAGAATACAGGAATTTGAACCATGATAGGTAAACACCCCCCCATTGGGTTGACCCCGCGCTTCTTGTAAAGCGCCAGCATCTCTTGATTCAGTTGGGTTGGGTCCTTAACGCGCTCTCGCAGGGCCTGCATCTCGGGAGCGATTTCCTGCATAGCTTTCATGGATTTGAGACTGGCGCGCGTCAGAGGGAAAAAAACAGACTTAACAAAGAGCGTTAACATGACAATAGCGAGCCCGTAGTTTCCCAGCAGACCGTAAAAAAAACGCAGCAGCATCAACAGTGGGTAGGCAAGAAATGAGAAAAATCCGAGGTCGATGGTTCTCTCGAGTTGCGAACCTGCTGTCTGTAGGGTTCCATACTCCTTTGGTCCTGCGTACACATTGACGGTTCCCCCCGATTCATCTCCACGAACTCTTACAAGGAATACATTTTTGTCTTTTCCGAATCGTGAGTTCATGCCCGGGATCTGCGGAACGAGGGTGGAGGTAAAATATTTATCAGAAATACCGGTCCACAGGGCCCCGTAGGGCTCTGAAATGGAAGAGGCTACCGCCTGAACGCTTGTATGATTTACCTTTTGAGCATCACTAAGAACTGAAATTGTAAACGGGTCCAAAGAATTGTGCTGTGCCTGATCCGAAATATAGCGGCCCCACTCTATCCATACTGGGGCTCCCGTCAGAGGTGGCGGATTAACGCGAGTTTCAACAGCGAATTGGTACGAATCCCCCCGAAAAGTAAAAATTTTCTTAATGGCAATTCCCTCGCTGAAGGTCCCGGAGTATACAAGCGCAATCTCCTGGCCTCGTTCCAGTTCGAACCCCCCGTCAACTTGTCCCATACTGGAGCTAGCCGACTCGAGCGTATAGTTAACGTGCGCATCATTTGCGCTGCCGACGTATATGCCGAGGGGGGCTGGAGTGTCATCGCTCAGTACTACGAGATCGAGACGCGCGCTGTCTCCGATGTGGTCGGCGTACTGTTGTAGTTTGAGGCTCAGGAGTCGGGCCCCGAGGTGGGTAATGGTAGCCTCAATGAGCGGGGTCTTGATTACGGTTTTTGCAGATTCGCGCAGTTGAGACAGGAAGGGTGGGGCGGCGGTGGTCGTCACCGGAGACAGCGCGGGATTAGCTCCTGAAGTGAGAGAAGGGGCTAACGAGGAATCTGGGGTCGCAGGTGTGTCTTGAGTTGGTTGAGAGCCCTCCAAATTTTGCGAAGCGGTTTGCTGAGAAGGCTGGACTGCTTGTTTGGTATAAGGCGAGAGCACATATTCTGAATACATCATGACAAAGACGATGATTAGAAACATTGCCAGCGCGGTACGTTTGTCTTCCATAGGATAAGTAAGATAGTTGGACTTATTGAAATAAAATAAAAAAACTATTTTGGAACCGGGTCATATCCTCCGGGACAGTATGGGTGACATCGAGCCAGTCTTCGTACTCCAAGCAACATTCCTCGCATCACCCCATGGTGTTCAATGCAGCCTGCGACGTACTCGGAGCACGTAGGGTCAAAGCGACATCCGCATCCAGCCCCGTTTCCTCCAAGACAAAGCAAGCCATGAAGGCATGGAGAAATGACGGCTTTATAAAAACGCAGGCCCCATTGCACGGCATTCATGTATTCCTCTTATCGCCGGAGGATCTTTTGAGGAGTCCCGCATGTTTTAGCGTGCCCAAGACTTCCCGTCTAATTTCCCCCATTTCACACTCAGCCGCATTTTTGCGAGCAATAATGACGATGTCAAAGGGGGCCAGGAATTCGCCATAGAATATGCGAAAAAGCTCTCGCAGACGGCGCTTCAGTCGATTGCGGTAGACGGCGCGGGAGTCGACTTTGCGGGTGATGGTGATTCCGATGCGGCTCTTTAGCCCCTTATTTTTAGAAACCAAGAAAAGAAAATGCTTCGATGTAAAGCGCTTTCCTTTTTGCTGCACCTGAGAAAACTCTTGTGATTTGCGGATACGCTTATCACGTTTGAAGGTATGGGCCCCCTCCGTACGAGAGGCTCGTGCCGGATTTGTGAGATGAGCCATGGGGATATTATGTGGAGCCGCGTGCCCCAATGCGCCGGGGTTATCTGGCGCCGGGGTTATCGGCTTTTTGCCTGACCTTTGCGTGGGGCTGTGACGGAAAGACGATGCCTTCCCTTGGAGCGGCGAGCGTTGATAACTTTGCGGCCACCTTTGGTCGACATGCGCTTACGAAAGCCGTGTGCTCCGCGCCGACTGCGTCGACTGGGCTGATATGTACGCTTCATATAACTACCTTATTCTACCCGAAAAGCCCCACATGGTAGTGTTTCCCGGCGTAGAATGCAAGGCTGCTGGCCCCTGCGTTAGGTTATAATAAAAGCCTGCCTGGCACGGGCGTGGCAAGTATCCCCAGTTAGCATATGTCATCTGCCCATTGAAGCGGCTCGTGTGCATGCGGCTTTGAGAGCACAGTAGAGATGGTTGATTTTATTACATATTTCAAGATCGATTCCGCCCGCGCTGGGCGATTCGCCAGGCGACAAAAAGCGCCCCCGGGAAAAGCGCTACCAGTGGCACTAACAACAGCGACAAAATAAATAACGCAACTCCTCCCGCAGCAAGCCATTCTAGGCAGAACCAGATCTTTTCTAAGAAGTTCATAGTAGGTAGGGAAAATAGTAAGCGATCTTGGAAGGATGTAAAGTTAAATCGTCATATCAGACATGTTTTGTCGAAAGCTGTTACAGATAAAACAGTTACAGATAGGGCCACGTATTTTCCAGGTGGCACCCTACAAAATCGCCTATTGCCTCCTCTAATGACCTGGGGGAAACAGGACAACCAGCGGCTTTTAGTTTTTGCATTGGGGCTTCGGTAAAATACTGGTACTGCCCACGTATGTTGTTCGGCATGTCTATATATTCGATAGAAACTGTAAGCCCAAGTGACTGAAAAACAGACCCTACGAGGTCATTCCATGAGCGTGCTCGGCCAGAGCCGAGATTATAAACCCCGCAAACCTTCGGGTGCTTGAGAAGCCACCACATGATCTCGCAACAGTCTTTTACATAAATGAAATCACGCTTCTGTTCGCCATCTTTAAAATCAGGATGTGCCGACTTAAATAGCCGCACCTTCCCGCTCGTTTGAATCTGATGATGCGCCTTGACCACCATGCTACGCATGTCACCCTTATGATACTCATTAGGCCCAAAGACATTAAAGAACTTAAGTCCGAGCGAATTGGGAAAACCTTGGCGCTGCATGTAGATGTCAAATAAGTACTTTGAGTAGCCGTATGGGTTTAGGGGTTGAAGCGAAACGAGATCCCCTTCGTCAGAATAACCCTGAGATCCGTTTCCGTACGTGGCCGCACTACTTGCATAGAGAAAACGAATTCCCCGGGAGTTTGCGAATTCAGCAAGTGTGACCGAATATCGATAATTGTTATCCATCAAGTATTCGACATTTGTTTCCGTAGTGGAGGAGCAAGCGCCCATATGCACAATAGCCGAAAGAGGCTGGGGAAGAGAACCAGCTTTGGCCTGTGCGATAAATACGTCTTTATGCAGATAGTCGAAAAATTTCTTGCCAAGTAAATTTTTCCAGCGCTCACCGGAGCCAAGTTCATCTACGACCAATATGTCAGAAATTCCCTCGCTGTTCAGTTTGGCAATAAAGGCGCTGCCAATGAACCCAGCCCCCCCAGTTACTACGATCATGGCGATACTTTCTCCTCACTGAGACGCAAAGCTACACCAAGCCGGCGAGAATCGCCATTTAATCCCATTTCTTTTGGGGAGCTGACTTTCGGACAATACACTTGAACAACATCATGATACGCCGCCAGTTCGCTGATGGGAGGATCGATGGCGACTTCGGTCCAGATCCCTGGTGTTAGTCCTACCTTTCTCTTCCAGCTACCGACCTGTAAGACCATCTCCTGTTCCCAAGGGGATTGAAATTGCACCACCATCGCCAATGAGCTAGCAGGGTCGGGCGCTGCTATTTTGAGATAAGATACGCGGGTGGTAAGCCAACAATGCTCTTCGTCTGCCCCTCTATTTAGGCATTCGAGCCGCCATTTGCCGCTTGTATCGCCTGACAAGGTTACGGGGAGGGGCCTTGAAAAATCCGTGCCGGACTCAATTCTCGCAATAACCTTCTCGGAATTAGACACCTGGTAGGTGCTCATTGACGGGTCCTGAACAATGCGAAGCGACTCATTGGAGCCCAAGATAGAACGCTCAGGTGTGACTAAGATCTGATCCGCTTCGGGAAACTGAAAGCTTTTTGGCACGACAATTCGATTGTAGCCAGCTTGCCACAGGCTGAGCACATCTAACTTATTCAGGTCAAACCGCGAAACGCCCGGGAGAGAATATGCGGTTGCGGGAAACTGCAATTGTCCTGCAATAGCGGTACTCTCATGTCGAGCGCCTATTGAGCGCAACCACTCCTGAATAGTAAGTCGACTATCGGTGGTAAGAATACTTTCTCCCCGGGCTTGAAGCACGTTCTGTAGAGGAAGTAATGCGGCAGCGAATATGAAGCAGGAAAAAATGGCGGCGCGTATCGATTCACGCGCGCGAACTGTCGCAAGAACCAGATTGAGCGCAACACAAGCGCTGATAGCTACATAAGGAATAATAACCAGCATGTTCCTGGTGAAGTTCGTGCGCTGAAAAATCATGAGAGCGGCAAATGCGAGGGGGAAGACAAGGAATATGGCATGACGCTTTGAATGTCGAAGCAAGAGAGGAACTATGCCGACGATACCGAAAGCCGATGCAACGACACCAAGACCGTCGCGATGCAACCACTCTAAGTAAAAAAGCGCCTGAGGCAGGCCCGGTTCGGCGGAATGACCTTCGTGAGCAGCGATGCCGTAGTGCCACACTTCGTAGGCAAACTGATCGAGAAACAGAGGAAGGGAAGAAAGTATGTACGGAGATCCGGCAAAAAACCCTATTATCGGTGCAATGGCTGCAATAACCCAGGCGTTGGGTGAGCAGGGGGCCCAAACTGCAACGCACAGTAATGGCACCAGGGCTATGGGTAGCGCGTTATACTTGCTGGATATAGCCAAGCCTGCAAGAAGTCCGGCATAAAGCAGGGCGCTTATGGCGCTTGAACGAGAGTACCATACCGCGCATGCGGTCGTGGCAAGGCAAAAGAATGACATTATTATGTCGACCCCGATCACCGCAGAATCTTCCACGAGCGCAGGAGAGAGGGCTACCAGGAAAGCGGAAGCGATGCTCGCGCTACTCGAAGACGTCAGCATGCGAGTGATGGCAAAAGACAGCACCACCAGCAGGAGACTGAGGACAACACTGAAAGCCCGGTTCCACTTGACTATGCCGGGGTGCGAGGTGCTGAATGCGTAATCTGCCACCCCAAATGGATCTCTCGTAGTAACCTCTTGTATTGATCGTATATGCCCCTCCCGGACTCCCCATAAAAACCCGGCGGCAACCACAGGCAAGCGCAAATAAAAATGCAAGGATGGTTTATGGAAATAATGAGGATTTAGATCTCCACTCTTGGCCATATCGAGAAGACGATTGAAGTGGTGGGCTTCGTCTTCACGATAGAAGAAAGGCAACCCTTCCCCGATACGCGGATACCGAAGCCATGCCCCAAAAACAAGGATGATGCAGAGAAGAGAAAAGGTCAGGAGAGACTGTATTTTCATAGGCTGCCATCTATGGTCGTATGTTGTTCTCATATTTTCAAGACCTTAGCGGGACCCATCAGATGCGTTATAACACTGATGGCCAGTGAGAATGCTTGGCTTGGATCGTCAATATTCGAACTTGGCTGCTTCCGAGGGGCTTCGGATATTTTCACTGTCCTGCGGCAAAGTGCGCGGATCCTCCCGCTTGTTTGACTTAAGCCTCGGGCTCACCATAATAGGGTCCTAGTATGTTTAATGCTTCATTGCAACGTTCCCGCGCTTCCTTGATGTTCATCGAAGATGAGTACGATATGGATGAGACTCAACAAGGATATCCCTATCGGCCGTGGCTTGCTCACTTTTCCAAGGGCGTCTGCGCCCTTACCTTGTGCCTCTTGTTTGCTGGTGCATTGGTAACAAGCAACGATGCCGGCCTGGCTGTTCCCGACTGGCCTACCTCTTATGGATACAGCATGTTTCTTTTTCCGATTTCGCAATGGCAGGGGGGAATTGTATTTGAGCATGTTCATCGACTGATTGCATCAGTGATTGGGGCTTTAACAGTCGTTTTGACTCTCTGGATAGCTCTGGTGGAGGAAAGAAGCTGGGTTCGTAAATTATGTTTTTGCGCCTTAGCGGCGGTTGTCTGCCAAGGAGTATTAGGAGGAATTACCGTCTTGTACTTGTTGCCTGATGCGATTTCGACTTTTCATGGTATTCTTGGACAGACATTTTTTATCATGACAATTGTTTTAGCGTATAGCCAATCATGGGAATCAAAAAACTTGAGGTGGATCAGGCCGGTGAAACATCTTTCGAGACTCTTTTCCCTGTCGCTGGTGTCATGTGTGCTAGTCTTTCTCCAGCTCGTTATTGGCGCCTGGATGCGGCATTCGGGAGCCGGGCTTGCGGTGCTCGATTTTCCTCTCATGGGAGGGCGGCTGTTTCCGTCGTGGAGCAAGGAGTTTTTATTAAGCGTGAATGAAATGCGCGCAACCATAGCACTGCCCGCCGTAGGTTGGGGCCAGGTAATTGTTCACCTTGCGCATCGTCTTTCGGGAGTCATCGTGGCAAGTGCGGTTATTGTGGTTAGCGTATTACTTTATCGGAACGCTGCGGCGGTGCCTCGACTAAGGCGGCTATCTATTGCGCTTGGCTTGCTTGTAAGCGCTCAGTTTCTTCTTGGTGTGCTGACTGTTCTGTCGGTTCGTCAACCGCTTGTCACATCGCTCCATGTTTGGGTGGGAGCGTTGCTTTTGGGGCTATCTGCCTTGCTCGTTGCGCGACTACAGCGGATGCGTTTCCTGCGGCGTCGAGGCAATTTATGTGCTCGCCGCCAATGAATTTGCCTGGTTCGTGCGGCCTCTGGAGCTTGTGCGGCGAGTATTTGTTGTCCCTCCCGGGAGCACACTTGCAGCCAATCAAAATGCCTGCATTTTGATTGGCTGCAAGTGTAGATCGGCACCTTACATCTCTATTTCAAATCCAATTTCGACCACCTGGTCGGCGCGAATTCCAAAAAATCTCGATGCTTTTTGGGCGTTTCTTGAAAGAAAGGAAAACAATTCTTCTCGCCAGATCGCCATCCCGGGACGGTCGGTGGCAAGAATGGTCTCTCGGCCAAAGAAAAACGTGGCGGTCTTAGGATCAAAACCGAGCCCCCTAGTTTTACAAAGAGTAAGCGCGCGAGGGATATCGGGTTTATCCATGTATCCGTAATGAACCTCAACCTTGTAGATTGATCGGCCGACAGGGGACACTTCAACGCGGCGAACAGGAGAGACGTAGGGAACATTCTCGAGCACGACGTTGCAGATAAGAATGAGCTCATGAATTACTTTATTGTGTTTCAAATTGTGGAGAAGCGCTGGCGGGGTGAGGTCAGAATACGTGTTCATGTATACAGCGGTTCCGGGCACTCTCACCGGCGTCATCTCCGGAATGTCATGAACAAAAACATCGAAAGGAGGTAATTTCTCTAGGAGTCGTTGACGCAGAATATATCTACCACGTTTCCAGGTGAGCATTAGGGTGAGAATTACGAATGCAAGAAGAAGCGGCATCCAACCACCATCTGCCACCTTTAAGAAGTTAGAAGCAAAAAAGATAAAATCCACTACAAAGAAACAGGTGCAGATTGATGCACTAAGTGCAAAAGGCCATTTCCATACTTGGCGGCTGACACAAAAAATAAGTATGGTTGTAATAACCATGCTGGTCGAAACGGCAATTCCATAGGCAGACGCCAGGTTGCTGGAGCTTTGAAATTCAAGGACCACCCAGATGGTAAGCGCTAGAAGCAGCCAATTAACACGAGAAATATATATCTGCCCTATTTCCTCGCTTGAAGTATGTCTAATAGTTAGGCGTGGCAGCAGGCCGAATTGGATGGCCTGGCTCGTGATTGAAAACGCTCCCGATATAAGTGCCTGTGAAGCAATAACAGTCGCCACCGTAGCCAAGATAACGAGGGGCAGCAAAGCCCACTCGGGAGCAAGTAAATAAAAAGGATTAGACAATGCGGACGGATTTGAAAGTAGAAGCGCGCCTTGGCCAAAATAGTTCAGAAGGAGTCCGGGAAATGCTACAAAAAACCAGCCGTACTGAATCGGCTTTCGACCGAAGTGGCCCATGTCGGCATATAAAGCTTCACCCCCGGTGACACAGAGAAATACCGCCCCAAGCGTGAGAAAGGCATGCCACCCGTGGATAAAGAAAAAGGAAACGGCATACCCGGGGTTCAGAGCTTTAAGCACGACGGGATTATCCAGAATGCTCGAAAGTCCCAGGATCCCGATGGTAGAAAACCAAATGAAAATGATGGGGCCAAAAAGCGAGCCAATCTTATCGGTGCCGCGGCTCTGAATGAGAAAGAGCAGCAGTAAAATGCAAACGGTAGTAGGCACAATGTACGGCTCAAAGAGCGGGGTAACAACCTTCAAGCCTTCCACCGCGCTCAATACTGAGATAGCAGGAGTAAGAACGCCGTCGCCGTAGAGCAAGCAAGCGCCAAAAATTCCCAGCGAGGATAGAATAACAGCTCGTCGCGTTTTCTCATTCGAATCATGCCCGTGCAAGAGAGCATTGAGCGCCAAGACTCCACCCTCGCCGCGATTATCGGCCCGCAAAACAAGGACAAGATATTTTAACGAAATGATGATGGTAAGGGACCAGAAAATGAGGGATAGAACACCATAGATGTTTGCCGGTGTTACCTCCCAGTCTGATAAGCTTTCGCGAAGGGCGTACAATGGGCTTGTGCCGATATCCCCATAAACAACACCTAAGGCACCAACAACAAGAGCGGAAGAAACCTTGTTTCCTCCTTTGTGCGAATCGTCAGTCACAATGAAACCAAAATAAAAAAACGTTATCGTGACGGAGGCTACCTGATTTTTGGCTGTTTGAGAACCGCCCGTATATCATAGTTCAAACTCTGCATAGAGGGCGGTGTGATCCGAAAGTTTGGCCCATGGAGCGCCGTTGAGGACCTTGGCATGTTTGAGGTTTACGTCTCGAAAATATATGCGGTCTAATTTCAGGATGGGAAAGGTGCTCGGAAAGGTTCTCGGATGTTTGCCGTGAAATTCACGAAAAGCCTCTCGGAGGCCAATTTTTTTGGCGAGGAACTCAGTAGCTCTTTCCGACCAGTCATTGAAGTCGCCAGCAACAATGAGAGGTTCATGAGGCTGAATTTCAGAAGCGATTTTCTTCCAAATTTTTTCAAGCTGGGCCTTGCGGGCGCGCTGCAATAGCCCGAGGTGCACGCACAGACAGTGCAGCAAAGGACCTCGTTTTTGCATTTCAATGGTTGCGTGTAAAAGTCCGCGGCTTTCAAAGGGCATGGAGGAAATGTTGATATTGGACCATTCGATTATCGGATATTTGCATAGAATGGCATTGCCATGGTGACCGGCGTCATAAATTGCATTTTTGCCGTACGCATAATGAGGCCAAACTTTATCGGCGATAAATTCGAACTGGGATCCAGTCGGCCATTCCTTGACTCGGCGAGCGTGGCGCTGGTGCTCGCCGAGCACTTCTTGCAGGAACACTAGATCGGCCCCGCTTTGTCGGACAGCTTCCTTAATGTTGCGTAAAACAAAGGCTCGGTTGCCAAGCGCAAACCCCTT
>CAZPBV010000075.1:0-459 GCA_964584675.1 uncultured Bdellovibrionales bacterium | reverse complement strand
GCGTGTTTTTCTGTCTATAACCGCTGCTGACGTTGTATGTTCATGACGTTTCTCATCTACTTAAAATGTGCGTTGGCCATGCCAACAAAAATATTTACTAGGCGAACCTATTCAATCCCATTTCACCATAATGCGAAAATAGAGAATATGGCTGTTAGGTAAAAGTAGTTTTTATAAGGAGAAAGCTCAGATGAAAGGTAATATCTCACGGCGAGTTTTTGTTCGACGAGCTAGCTTGGCGATTTTGGGCGCCCCGGTTGTGGCTCGTGCTCTTGGGAGTTCTGAGGCATGGGCAGCTGACATGCCACTTGATGAAAAGAATCCTACCGCAGTGGCGCTGGGATATGTTCATGACGCAAGCAAGGCTGACACAGCGAAGTTTCCTAAGCGCGCGGGAGCCGATGGTGCGAAGCAATTTTGCAAAAGCTGCATTCTGTTTACTCAAGGCGGGGTCAAGCT
>CAZPBV010000074.1:6601-11635 GCA_964584675.1 uncultured Bdellovibrionales bacterium | reverse complement strand
CCGCACGATGTTACCCTCGCTAGAAGGCCCTGACTCAACCATAAAAGCAGATGCGAAAAACATGGCCACCCCCGGCCTTCCCACCGCGACACACCAGTGCATAGGTCCGGTGTCGCCGGTAACCAGTATATCACTCCTCTGAAGCACCGCCGCTAGTTGAGGGATGGAGGTCTTACCGGCGAAAACCGCCACATTAGAGGTGGGAAGTTGCTGTTTAATGGCATCTATAATTTTCAACTCTTTCTTCGAACCTATAAGGACGACACGCGCCTGTGCCTGGCCTAGGAGAATCTCTATAAGCTCGACAAAAAGACGCGGATTCCATTGACGTTTGGCCTGACTTGCTCCTGCCTGAATAGCAATGAGAGGGCCGCTATTGGTAAAACCCGCTTCTCGAATTAAAGTATCTGCATAAGCGCGCGCATCATCAGGCACGGATAACTGCAAACGGCGAGGATGCTCGTGCACATCGGCCGAACAGCGAAAGACATCGACCAGATTGAGCGCATTATACTGCCTATTCTGATGAAAGACCGACGAAGCAAAAAGCTTGGCCCAGTCTGACTCAATGCGGCGGTACCCCTCTTCGTCGGCCGTCCACCCGCCGTTTCTACCGATGTCCAACATTTTTAGGAGCAAAGCTGTATAGCCTGAAGAGGACATATTGAGACAAAAATCGAATTTTCTTTCACGCAGGTCGTCGACAAATTCCGAAATGTACTCATAGGCATCAATCACGCCGTCTTGTTCCCGAGCTAACGAGCGAACCGTCATGCCGAGGTCAAGGCCCTTGACCTCGTCGATACCTGGAATAATGTGACAAATGTCTTCAAATTGCTTCTCCACAAGAACGGTGATACGGCCATTGGGGTTTTCTGCCTTCATGCCGGCAATCGTCGGAGTGGCCTGAAGCATGTCGCCAAGCCGGGTAATATTGACAAGCAGCACGTTGTCCTTGTGAGGATGGGGCCGTTTCATCATGATCCCGAAACCTCCTGATCGCGCCCCCCAAGACGAATTATTTGCTTTTTGACATGATACAGAAACATAAGTTTCCGTTCTGTCTCGGTCATCTTGCCTTGCCCAACAACGATATCACTAACTAATCCGTCAAGATTTGCTTCCTCACCACGTTCAAATGCCTTCTGGCAGCGTTGGTGGAGCTCGCCGTGCGGCTTGGCGCGGTCGAGCATGCGTTGCCAAGGGCTTGCATCCTGCCGGGCCTTCAGCTGCTCGAAACGGCTGCTATATATGACGGAAAGCATCTTCTGCACACGATGTCCGTATGTGTGTTCCCGCAGGGCGCGCGCCTGAGCACGCTGCGCAATTGCAATTCTTTCGTCGGGGTGAGACAGATAGTAGTCAATCTTCTCGCGCAGATCGCGAACGTTACTAAAAGTAACCATTTCGGCGCCCTCCTCAAAGGCCTCTGCAAGCAAGCTGCGTTTGTCTACCAGTTGAAAAACTCCCGCTGCCGCAAGCTCAAAAGTTCGCGGATTAAGAAAATCACCAAAGGGATCAACGCCATCCCGCTCGTGAGAAGAGTGCAGATTGATATTGATATCGGTGGCGTTAAATACCTTCATATATTCGTCAGGAGACAGCCTCCGGCCCCCTTCCTGAACCAGGCGGTCAAAGGGTTTGCAATCAGGCCACTCTGTACCCCAAATTTTCAGAGGATACTCAGCCATCGAAGCGAATAATTGCTGACGGTTGTGGTACCCGGCCCCCATAAACGAGATAGGAGATCCCCAGCGGCGACGCTCATCCTCGCTCAACGTAAGCGGGGTATGCACTATTGGGTCACAGCCAACCGGCAAATAATGAACCTCACCGGCCCCGGCGCTGCGTATCGCCTCGATACACTTTCCTTTTTGAATGGTGAAAACAAAATCAAAATAGCGACTCATCTCTTTCCAGTACGTGAATCGCGCGTAATCCTCTACAAACCACAGCACGGTAATAATACCGCGAGAGCGAAGTTCCGTGAGGACTCGAGGCGACAGAGGCGCCTGGGCCAGGCAAATGACAATATCGACCGGCTTTTCATTGACAGACTCGAGTACTACCTGCGACAACATCTCGCAGTAAGTATTTTCGATACCCCGCCTTCGCAAAGGCTCACGCACAAATTTGGCAAGCTCATGATATCCTGGGCAAAACCCGCTCACATCGTAGGGTCGTGAGCGCTGATGCAGCGAGCGAAGGCCGCGATCAACATAGTCAAGCATCGGCAGTGTGCCACCCTGCAACGGCCCTGAAATACCAATGGTGGGATGTAATACTGAGAGGCCGCGCCGGCCATAGTATTGAGATCTTAGTTCGGCGCAATAATCCGGTTCCATCGATTGAGTCTGTGGCCGAACGATCAGCTCGTACTCGCCGCGTACGCTCTTGAGGCTGACCGGGGCTTCAATAAAAATCTGTTCCGCGTGGTTAAGCCATTCCCCACAGTTGACCGTTTCAAGGGCCGAAGCGAACACTTCCATGCGTGGTTCAAGGAGGACCAGAGTTTCCGGTGTGTTGCTGGCCTGCATCAGTTGCGCCAGGGCACCGAGATGATACCCCGATCCACACCCGACAACAGCAAACTGCTTGGCATTTCTTCCCTTGCCCTCTTGATAGACCCTACGTGCCCAACTTTCCGCCCCACCGAGGGGCTTATCGGGATGGTCCAGGCATTGTCCCCCGTAATACATTACCGGCCCCTGGGGAGTTGCCCGAATCGTAACATTTGGCGAGCCCGAATGGTTGGCGCGCCACTGAAGCACCCGTCGCGCAACCTCCGGGAACCTGCGCTCGAGGATGGCCATGTTAGCCTCAAAGAAAGGACCGCCTTGAAAACACATCGCGCTCGAAGGAGTCGATTGCGAGTTGGTTGATGCGGGCTCGTCGAGCTTCTTGACTATCCTATTGAGAATGTCTCCTACATCAATGACCGTGGTCTTCGAGATCAGCGCCGCATGTTCCAGCGCCCGGCGTGCTTTCTCAGATTCCCCCCCTTCGGCAAGCTCGCGAGCATAATTGATAGTCATCCAGTACTCTAGGTCATGCTGGGCTCCAGGCTCGCTCTTTGGCTCGCCTCCCGGAAGTAGGCTTTGAGAAATAGTATCGGGCTCGGCGGGAACAGATGGAAGCTTTTTAAGCGACAACACAACAGCTTCAATCCCTAGTTCCTTGAATGAAACTTGAATCGGAAGAACGAGTTCATCAATCGACTCGATAGCAAACCCGCTCAGTTGAAGAGCATGCTCAAGATTTCGACGGTCGTAACAACGCAAATGAAGGGTATCTTCTGACGGACTTGCTTGCTCACGGCCTATGTAGAGCTGCATTCGAACAACACCTTGAGACCTGAGCACGCGATGAATTTCACATAGGTAGCGCGCCACAATATCTGTTGGAATACTGCAGAGCGCCGCAAAACTCAGAACAACATCCACCGACTCATCCGGCACCTGATGTATGTCAATTCCGTTGCCAACGATAAGTTGCAAATTTTCGTGAGAACCAATCAAGTCCCGCGCCTTGCCAATAGCGCGTTCCGAAACATCAATTCCAATAAGCTTTTGGCAGCGCGGAAGCCCGGCCTTCAATATTCGCCCCACTCCACAGCCCAGCTCGAGAACGGAGAGCCGCTCCAGTCCTGAAATCCCCTTTGTTAGGATCTCGAAGTCTCGCTCCCCGCTCGTCCACATGGCCTCGTCGCTAGCGTACCCGTCGCTCATCCAAAAGCGATAGTCATGCCCTACCCGACGGTCCCAATCATCCCGCATCAGACGGCTTAATTTTCCAAGATCGCTATTCACGGCATAGGCCTCAAGTGTTTGATGCAAAACGGAGGCTCAAAGAGATGTCAAAAGTTTGACACGGACTCAACAAGCCATGGTAAGAACGGACTGGGGCTTGTCACGGCTGTTAGGCTCGCGCCGGGCGTGAGGTGGTGTCAACAAAGGTATGAGAAAACTCAGGCGCCTTTTCTTCTCCGTAGTATTCCAAATAGCGCTCCCAATTGCTTAATTTAGCAAGATCTCTAGCTTTTCCGCGACAAGCAAGACGCTGACGACGCTCCTCCGGACAACAAAAAAGATAGTGTACTTCAACGGACACGCCAAGTTTTGATTGCAGCTCTGTTGGCCAAGACGCATTCCTAATCTCTCGGGTAAATGGTGCAACCACCACAACATTCATCCAGGCAAGATTCTCCTGTGCTATTTCGAAGAGCGTATCGTATACCGGGCCTCGAAAGCGATGTTTATAGAATTCGCTATCGCGATCATCAGGATTCCTCTGCATCCCATGGAGGCCAAGTTGAACTAATCGCTCAGTACACGTATCAATATCAAGCAAAGTCGCACCTTGTTTTTGTGCTAATTGCCGCCCATAGGTGGATTTTCCAGAACCTGGGCTGCCGCAAACTATATGTATCTTAGAGCCGGACATTCACACCCCACGAGTGACATATGTTTCTATACTTATCACCAATGAATTTGCATGGTTCGTACAGCCACCAAATGACTAAGCAAGTCTCACAGAAAGGGCTTCGTCGTTCCTTGCAGCTCATGCGGCAAGAATTTGTTGTCATTCCGGGGCTACACTTGCAGCCAATCAAAGCACTCGTATGTTGATTAGCTGCAAGTATAGATGTACCCAACGCAGATGTGGAAGCATAGTTATGCCCCACGCCAACAAAACACTTTCGATTTCTCCGCTTCACCGCTGGTATGCTTTACTTGTATGCTCAAAGTGGGACATAGTGATTGCAGCAGCACTACCTATGGGACGAATTTTTGAAAAGCGCAAGGACCGTATGTTCGCCCGGTGGGCGAAAACGGCCAAAGCTTTCACAAAAATAGGCAAAGAAATAGCCGTGGCAGTCAAACTGGGCGGACCAGATCCGGCCGGCAATCCGCGCTTGCGCATGGCTATTCAAACGGCTCGATCGCTCAATATGCCCAAGGATCGTATTGAGTCAGCTATTCACCGCGCCAGCTCGAAAGACGCTGCTTCGTTACAAGAGGTCATTTACGAAGG
>CAZPBV010000074.1:0-6591 GCA_964584675.1 uncultured Bdellovibrionales bacterium | reverse complement strand
TTACGAAGGCTACGCGCCACATGGTGTCGCGGTGTTGGTTATTACGGCTACCGACAATCCGACACGTACCGTCGCAAATGTCCGGTCCATATTTGGTCATGGTGGAGGCACCTTGGCCACGAGCGGCGCGCTGGCTTTTCTCTTTGAGAAAAAGGGGGTGTTTTCTCTCAATCGCCCTTCCGGCGATATTGAGGAATTTGAGCTTGAGATGATCGATCATGGGCTAGACGACCTCTTTGAAAGCGATGATGGTCTCTTAATGTATTCGACCTTTGAAGGTTTTGGCGAACTGCAAAAGGCGCTTGAAGAAAAGAAGGCTGACCTCAAGAGCGCCTCGATTCAATATTTCCCAAAGAATCTAGTGTCCCTGAATGAGGCCAAGCAAAAGGAGGTCGAAGACATTATTGCCCAGCTTGAAGAGGACGACGATGTGCAACACATCTACCATAATATGCAGTTAGAGTAGCGCAAACGCGTCAGTCGCCATGGTCGTCATGTGAATAATTTCTTCTAACATTATGAATTTCTACATCACAACTCCTATCTACTATGTCAATGATACTCCGCACATCGGCCACGCCTACACCACGATTGTTGCGGATGTTTTGGCCCGCTATCACCGCCTTTTTGATGAAGACGTATTCTTTCTAACGGGCACTGATGAGCACGGTCAAAAGGTCCAGAATGCGGCAAAAGCTCGGGGCCTTGAGCCGCAAGCGCACTGCGATGAAATGGTGAAGCAGTTCCAGACAGCTTGGTCCAATCTTCTCATTACGCCCAATTTTTTCATTCGAACCACGATGGAGTTTCATAAGGGGGTAGTGCAAGAGTGCTTGCAACGGCTCTTTGAGCGCGGCGAAATATACGCGCAACCCTATGAGGGGTGGTATTGCGAGAGCGAAGAAATCTTTTACACCGAGAAGGACCTGGTTAACGGCCTGAGTCCAACCGGAAAACCCGTGCAAAAAATATCCGAGCAAAACTACTTCTTTCGAATGAGTAAGTATCAGGAGGCGCTCGTAAAGCACATCGAGAGCCATCCGGAGTTTATTCGGCCCGACGGAAAGCGTAGTGAAGTACTGGGTTTTTTGCGACAGCCTCTGGAAGATTTATGTATTAGCCGTCCAAAATCACGTCTCACATGGGGAATTGAAATTCCTTTTGATAGAGACTATGTCACCTATGTATGGTTCGATGCCCTCCTTAATTATGCGTCCGGCATTGGGCTCTTTCAGGGGCCGGAAAAACAGGCCGTTTTTGATAAACTTTGGCCGCATGCCATTCACCTCATCGGCAAGGATATTCTCATCACCCATGCGGTCTATTGGCCGACCATGCTCATGGCGCTTGGGCTGGAGCTTCCCAAGTGTATTTTCGCGCATGGCTGGTGGCTCAACGAACATCAGGGCAAGATGAGCAAGTCAAGCGGCCCCGTGGTCAAGCCGCTTGACATGGCAGCGGTCGTCGGGATCGAGCCCTTTCGCTACTTTTTATGCCGCGATATTTCCCTTGGAAATGACGCGGTTTTTTCGCGCGAAGGAGTAATGAATCGAGTTAATGCCGAGCTGGCCAATAATTTGGGAAATCTCTTGAGCCGCACGTTATCAATTGCTCAGAAGTATTTTGACGGCAAGGTTCCCCAAGGCGCGGAGACTTTGCCGGAGACTCCGGCATTGGTGCAATTGGCAAGCGCAGTTGCTGCCAAGGTGAAAGGTTGCGTCAGTGACTTGTCTCCGCACACTGCCATTGGTCATGTTGTCGAAGTTCTCAGCTCCACCAACAAGTATATCGATACCGTCGCGCCATGGAAGCGGGCTAAAGAGAACTTGCCCCAAGCGGGAGAATGTCTCTATACATGCTTTGAAACTCTAAGGATATGTGGGATCTTGCTATCTCCCATAATGCCTACGAAAATGGCGATGTTACTTGCCCAACTAGGTTGGCATCAATCACCCCGTTATGGTGACGCCCGGCAGTGGGGACTTCTGACTCCCGGAACTCCATTGACCGGAGGGGAAGCGCTTTTCCCGCGAGTGGAATGAAGGGGCATGCTCTATCGCAGGCTCTGCGGAGAATCACGCTAAGGAACTGCTTCAAATTCGATTCGCGCGTGAAGCGGCGCGAATCTCATGTCGCTACGCGGAGTTACGCTACGCTCCACTTCGCTAATTGGTTACCATTTCGCCCATCTTAACAACTTCAAAATCGCGCCCCTTGATTCCTCGAATGGTTGCCAACTCATCATCATTCCATCGTGAATCCGGAGCCCCTGAAATGAACCAGTCGGAACCATTATCGGCCAAGAACATGCCGTAAGTTTTGAGCGCCTTCAACACCACTTGAACAGACGAGGAATAGCTGGAGATGTCGACCGAGGCCTTGAGACGCACGCGCATTCCCATGGGCGGTCGATCGGCACTCGTGTCACTGCTTGCGAAGTGACGCGCAGGATAGACGTAGGCGCGCCTGGTTTTACGTGCAGTAAAGCGCAGTGCATGTCGAATTTCATTTTGCTCTACTACCTCGTCATATCGCACCAGCCCGGGAAAGATGGGCAGTCCTGCCGCATCGGCAGACGTCCACCCTGCTGGACGAAGGTCATTTGAACTCAGATCAAAGATAGCACCGGAGCCGGCGCTCCACCTTCCCCCTCCCAGGGGAAAGGCATAATAAAGCTCGTACAATTTCCAATTATCCCGATCGATCATGAGGATATGCCGGTCTCCGTCAGAGTCGGAACCACCCTCTATCGGAGGATCCTCTGGAATGGGATACGGTCCTGCATCGCTTTCGTCGGCATAATCAAAATTCACTGCCGCCTTTGCTTGACTGCCAGACACCACCACGTAGGGAATGCCAATCGGACGCCCCTCGTATACGGTTCCCCAATCCGGATGCAGACCTGTTTCCAAACCAATACTCGCAATCAAGGTATCGGACAGAGGGTCCGCTTCGGCCTGCGAAATGTCCTGGTTCCAAGGACTATCCCCGGGGAATGGACGGGCCCCATTCAAGCGAGCCCCCTCGCCTAAATCGGGAGTTCCATCTGCCGGCGGGGAGGACGTGCTGTCTTTCTCGGTAGGGTCACGTTTTGAAGTACATCCCGGATCAGCCGGAAAGTCTATGAGCCCGTCTCTATCATTATCCTTGCGATCACAACATGCCGGGCGCTTTGTCTTTCGGGAGCGCGCGCACAAATTTACTTTTGTTCGTGTTAGAGAGTGCTCTAAAGGAAAACTATACGTAGTAACTGGGAATCCAAGCGCAACAACACTGAGGAGGAACAATAAACGGACAGTGAATAATACAGCCTGAATAGACAACCCTCGTCAAGTTACAGTGAAATTTGAACGCGGCGTACCGCCTCGCCGACAGCTTCACTTTGCTCGGGTGCACTCGAGGAAACTCCCGATGCTTTTGCGCCCTCAATGATTTCTTTGTAAGCGGAATAAATCGTATCGATAAGGCCGATAACTCGCGCAATGCGCTTGGGATCCCGATATAAGTTAGCCTCTGTCAGATAAAACAACATGAAATCATAAAGCCGGTCGAGGTCGCGGGCAATAGACCCACCCTTTTCAAAATCAAGTGTATTCATTAGTTCGGCTATGATGGCCTGGGCCTTACTTAGAAAGCGGCAAAACTTGGGAATATCGTTACCTTCCAGGCCGGCTTTTGATTGCTTCAAAAATTTGATGGCTCCCTCATACATCATCAGGAGCAAACGACCGCGATCGGTGGTCGTGACTTGTACTGTCTGGTACGTCGCATGGGCGGATTTGCCGTACATATATGTCCCCTCTACGTTCTGTTTACAGCTTTGGTGAGCGCATCCGTTCAACTCACTACACGCTCAAACGAGAGTGGGCCCAAACAGCAGCTTCCTCTCTCATGAATTCATATCGGCCCTGCTTATTTTCTTCTTGAGAACAAAATAAATGAGATATTTTAGTATATTAGGCCCGTATCTATCCGTGCGCTCGAAACAGGGTTCCTAAAACATCAGACACGCGGGATCGGGAGAAGGTCAATAACTACCAAGGATTTATCATCGCTTCTCAGTGCTTGAAGTCCGTCTAGCTGTTCTTGACGATTGATTATCGCTTCCGGATCGGGATTAACGAGAAACGCTGGATTAGATTTCAGCAAAGCAAGCAAGCCATCGCTTGCGACCACGATACGCTTTCCTTCACTGACAGGTATAGCACTCGATTTGAGGAAGCTCTGGAGCCTCTCATCTCCGTTAACAACCCCATACCCGCCTCGATGGTCCGGGTTATTACGCACTTGCTCACTAATATACCTTCGTGCAGCAGTACGATCGGGACTCGTTTTCCTATAATCCTCCACCCATGAAAGAGGCGTTGGAGTAAGAAGCCGCCAGTGCCGTCCTTCTTGCAGCATGAGAAGAGGATCGGCCGCATAGTCAAAGTGCAGCATCCCTTTGGCCGGATCAATCCGCACAATTATCATGGCCGCTCCTGCAAGACCATGTTCATTATTGCTGGCGGTCAAACCGTTCTGACAGTTCACCTTTGCAGCAGCTCTATTGGCCGCAAGAAAGGCTGAGCGTACTTGTTCAGGAATGTCAGTGCCCTCCTGCGCTCGCAGATACTCCGCCGCCGCATTCGCCGCAGCTTGAGCAACCATGGCAGCCGGGCTTGGATTTACATAGGTTCCGTTGCTTCCCCTACGGGTACTCCCGTCACACAGAATCACAAAATGGTGATCGTCATCAACAACTACAAAGTCTTCGTTTGGCTTTCCGCCAGACCCGTAGCTCCCGTCGGCATTCGTTCGTTGAGAAGTCCGCATATGGACGACAAAATGGGGCCGCGGAACGGATCGAGAACAATGATGCGTACTGCAATGCACAGCTTCATTAACTCATAATTAGCGAGTTAACTCAAACCCGGATAGCTTTCGACGAATCGTCATACCAATTTCTAACACTCTGGAATATGCAAGTGCTTAGACTTCATCCTCTTGAAATATCCCGAGTAGGAGTGCGCCTTTAAACGGAATCGCACTCCTAGCCCGCGAGTATTTCGGAAGCACCTAACCGCGCGACTGCAAGGACTGCAGATAATTGGCAATATCCCAAATAGTCCCATAGGAAAGAGTTTCTATAAAAGCTGGCATATCGGACCCCTTGCCATAGGAAATATGAGCCGCCAAACGAATAGCGGGCTTGGAATAGTCCGCAGCTCTAAAATTTGTTGGGGGGGTCGACAAGCCGGTTGCTAATTCGCCCTGTCCATCGGCATTGCTCCCATGACACTGAGTGCAATTGTTCTGGAAAGCTGCCTGCCCCCGCACCACTGAATGAGCATCATGTTCATATGGATTACTATTAAACATGAAAAGCCCCATTTTTACGTGAGTGCAACCGGTTCCAAAAAATGTCAAACCAAGAACGCATATCAATAATCTTCGCATATACCATGCCCACCTTGTCCAAATAGTCACAACCTGATTGAAATATACTCAGCCCGATTGATTCCACAACTTCTCCATTGAAAGACTCCCAAGCATTTGTATCGAACTGAATGATTCTACTTATGGGCTATTTCACATAGCTCAAAGTCAATTTTTGAACCTCTACTTGAGCGAGCGGCAACCCCCATGCCGGCTGCAATGAAATCAAAGACCGGTCTCCCCGACACCGGCAAAACAATGAGGCCAACTGAACTCGTCGGATATTTGCGGCCAAATTCCGAAAGCTCCTGCGACAACACTTGCTGAATCTCGCTAGTCCCAGATGCGGACTCAACAGTCGGGTTCATAACGACTCGACGAAGGCCTGAAAGCACAAATCCCGGCAAAAGAGATCCCATAATAGCCTCGCCATGGCCAGTGGCAGAAAGCCCTCCGATGTTGGAATCAGCAAAAGTGCCAACTCCGATCAGCGGAGAATCTCCAATGCGACCTGCCGGTTTGGCCGGTGTTCCCCCGGTCGAAGTGCCGGCCACAATTGTACCCTTACCGTCACGAACGACACATCCAACAGTTCCTTTCACTGGCGATCCTGATAAACCTGGCGAACGAAGTGGCAACGTCTGCTGTCCGGTATTGAGGCGAAAATAATCGCTCACGGACTTTGCATAGGGGGAAATAAGTTCACTAGAATGCTTTACGAGACCAACTCTCTCTTGCAATTCGAGCGGCGACTGTCTCAGCCAATCCCTCAGTTTTTCGTTCCACACCCGCATGCGACACTCACCGGCGCACAATAGTTCAAGGGCTACCTCGGAAGGAAACATTACTCCGTCCACATTGAGGAGGGAAACAAACGAACCGTCTCCGCGCATGAGAGCCGCATCCAGAAAAACTTCCCCGTCCTCATTAGGAAAGGCCCCGTAGCCGGCATCAAAATACTCGCTAGCTTCAAGGAGCCGAAGAGCCGCAACCACCGCTTCTTCCCCGGGGGCTTCACGAGACAATAGGTCCCATCCCGCTTCCAAAGCAGCCCGAAGAACAGGGACTCTTTTACTATTCTCCGAGGTCTCAAAATTACTAAGTACCCCGCCATGAATGACTATTCCGAGATCTCTACTCATAGACCTTCCCCAACCTAAATCAAACACTGTT
>CAZPBV010000073.1:0-11645 GCA_964584675.1 uncultured Bdellovibrionales bacterium | reverse complement strand
CATCAATGATCTCTATACTGCCGGCACGAAACTCAATGACGAAAAAGCTATCTTGGTCACCGCTATTATTCTGTTTTTGAAATAGAAATAGAGCTTGCGGACTATGGGCAGTCATAGGGTCGTTAAAGGAGAAAGTCTCGAATTTCAGCGGCCTTGACACATCCGATTCTTGGTTGCCGGTGCGAATGGTATGCCTCTGTAGGCCCGGTTCCCAAACCACCGCAACTGTTGTGCCGGGAACAACCTGTTCACGGAGGGTGCCGCAGATTTCTCTCTTCAGGGCTGTAGTAACGGCTTCTAAGCGGGCATGGTACACCAGATCAAGAATCCTACGGTTGGGATCGCCACTGTATGCGCTATAGAGGCGCTCAAGAAACTCATAAGCCATGATAAGGCCGTCCGGAACATTGCTGCGCAAGTGGCCCGGGGCAACCTTACGACCTCTTAGTAACCGAGCATAAAAGGAGGTGATTGACTCACTAAGTTCAATAGCTCGTGCGGTAACGCAGGCCGGGCGAGCGTTAGGTGGGTTAGCAGAATCAATGTGGTAGCTGTCAATGTGTTGCTTCAGTTTCTGAAATCGGCGAAGGGCTTCGTCGGAAAATCCCCGCTTGCCATTATCTATAACCGCATCGATAAGCTCGGAATGCTTTCGAACAAAAGCGACGGTAGCATCCCCAAATAGACATTGAAGAAGCTGGTCGCCTCGAATTCCAAGGCGTTTGGCGAGAGTTATTCCGTCCTCGGGTGAGTGTTCGAAGATTTGGGAGAGAATGATTTGCCTATCTACCGGGGAAAGTCGTTTCATTCCGCGATAGACTGCAAGCAAAAATTGAGTTCGCGAGAGCTGCGCGGACGACGATCTGTTTGATAAGGCGGGCGCACCGGCTGAATCGGGGGAGTATGCTGCTCCTAAGGAACCTATGTCTGCCGCGACAGGCGGGCGGGATTTAACTGAACTAACTAACATATTGAGCTCACTCAATATGATTATGGAAAAAAACACCCTGAGAAACGCAACAATCTTTCTTGCACTCGGCTGATATGAGCGGCGAGAGAGCCGACTAACTGGTTGAATTTACTACGAGGAAGCATCACAGCCCGAGCAGGAATTTGACCCCGTAATTCGATTTTTGGTGAGTATACAGCGGTGGTGGTAAGAGAAGAGCATTTGTGTTGACAAAGGAGGGTCAAATTCCTTTTTACTGGATGGCTCCGCCCCCAGCCCCCCGGCTGAGTTAGGTGGCTCATGCTGCCATTCTTCTTAAGTCGAGTGCCAAACACACCAGGGTCCACTCGCCGGAGGCTTTCGTGAGTCCGCGCAGACTGAAACTTCGAAATCCGAGCACGGATTTTATCCAACCAACGACGGTACGTGCGCGCCTCCTTCATACTCATTCTCCTTAGGCGCATCCTACACGCCCTCACCTACCTCGGCGATCCTCTTTCTCGCAGGCGTGGGGCAGGGGCCCCACGTATAAGGAGTCCGACTACTCCACTTCCAGTACTATAACTCATTTCGGAGTCGGACTCCTGGTAAGTTTCGCCTGATTCCTTCGTTTCGGACTTGGTGTAGCGTGCGCCAACCTATTGCTCATAGAATCAAGATCATGAAATTCTGCGGAGCCACGAGAATCGATCGAAATCACTGTCGAATGAGAAGATATCTTCAATGCCAAGTTGACGGGTGAGCGCAGCGTGCAACGCATCTCGGGCGGAGAGACCCTTATATCCCAACATCAATGTCTTTCCTGCCTCTGCATCATCTTTAGTAACCGGGAAGATTTGATCCACCAATCCATATACGGTATCGAAAGCTATTTGAATGAACTCCAAGCGATTGATGGCATAGTAGCGGTGACAGATCTCTTGTAGCACCTCTGCGCTAGTTACCAGGCGTCGCCGCGCATTAATGAGATCTTGGAGCACAACTAAGCATCGTTCTTTGAGAGGATGCGGGCTTCCAATCAGATACATTGGAACATTGGAATCAATGAATACCATTCCGCTCATTTTTCAAGGTAACCGCTTTCAATCTCTTTTTCCATCTCTTCAATAGACGACACGGGCGCCTCAAAGGAGGAAGCATGCCGCAAGACTTTAAGCCTCTGCTCCGGAGATTGGATAGACTCTTGGTCTGTTACTCGGCGTAAAGCACAACGCACCCATTCGCCTAGTGTCTGGCGGGCCTGACGAGCATGCCTTTTAAGCTTCTGGTATTCGTCCTCAGAGAAGAGGACCTGCAAGCGCTTACTCATATGTGTGAGTATATTAAACTCATCATTATGAGTCAAGATATTCCAAGGCGTCAATTGCTCGTTCTGACCGCAAGGAGGTCGAGAAGAAATGTCATTTTATACGCCTTTTCTCTCAAAGCATCTTCAGTGGTGGCGGCGCCGGAATGTGACTCAAAGTTCTTGATATTAATCAGCACCTTATTTCGTGGCGACTGTGCCCGAACCAGTCGCGCCCAGCGCAGCGCTTCACCGAGGTCAATCACCTCATCCTGCGCGGCGAGATTCATGTAGGTGTCAGGAAAACTCGTCTGAGGCAATCGCATCACCGGGTCGTAGGCCGCCAGGACGTTCTTGATTACTTCCTCCTCAGGATTGCCCCACTCGGCACATTCGCGTGCCCGAAAGGGTGAGCTCGGATCGTTCATCGTGCGCCGTACTGACAAGAAGGGAACATCGAGAATTATGCCTGCGAAAAGTTCGGGAAATTGTGTGGCGGTGCTAGCGACCAAGAGACCGCCTGCGCTTCTTCCCCAGGCAAAGAGTTCGCTCGAATGCGCCATGCCCTGCTGCACCAAGAATTCGGCGCAGGCGCGAAAATCATCAAAGGAAATAGTCTTATGCCGCCCGGTGGCAGCCCAGTGCCAGGCCGGCCCTAGCTCGCCCCCTCCTCGCACATGCGCAAATGCCACTCGGAATCCGCGCTCCACCAGCACAACCACTTCGGGCATAAAACGCGGAGTGAGCGCCACGCCATAAGCCCCGTATCCATAGAGCACGGTGGGACGCGGAAAGTTGAGCGAATCAGACTCCGCATGCACCACGGTGACCGGTATCTTTGTCTTCGAAGAAGACTCTGCCCAGAAGGTTTTGGTCTCAAGCGGAAATCTTGGCCCGCTTGCCGACCCTTCAGGAATTACGGCATTCGATAGTACATCAACACGAAAACGAGAGGGAGGACTGGCATAGTTTTCCATGACGATGCGCACACCGGAAGAATCGGATTCTCCGGGAAGAAAGCGAATAGAACAGTCTTCAAAGGGCAGATCGGGTGTGCGTATGTCATGCGACTGGGGATCAAGAACAAGGAGTGAACAAGAAATACCTTTGCGCCCCCCTAAAATAAATGCCGACGCCCCGCCGCGAAAGTCTTCCAGAATAAAATCGTTGGGAAGGGAAATCTGTTTTCCCAATGAAATATGATGTGGAAGCATCGTTGTCACCTCGTAGAGACGAGGATTTTCATGCTGCGAAAATTCAGCCGCAAGCACAGTGGAGCCAGACTGGTGCATGACATAGCGCATTCCCGGCCGAATGCCTGCAAGCGGAACTAAGTCATGAAACTCACCCCCTATGGGCACGAGGCTTATGGAACTCTCGGCAGCGCTCTCGCAGTCGGCAATGACGGTAGCGCCGCCTTCGAGGCGCGCGATGCGCATCGATTGCTCGTCATGCGCACACTTCTTGAGCGCGACAAGAGAGCTTTCGTTTGGCAGATTGTTGAGAGTCCCTAAATATTGAGCCTGCCAGCCAAAGCCGTAAGTTACGAAGAGTTCGTGCGAGTCAGCTCCCCATTGACTATCCACAACACTGCGGGCCTCATCAGGGAGCGGAATGTAACGTGCCTGTTCAAGCGGCTCGTTCGGTTTCTTGATAAACAAACGATAGGGCGCGCCGGGATGCTCCGCAATGGCGAAAGCCACATAGAGTCCATCCGGGCTTGGACGCAGAAAACCGATGTCTCCGTGGGGAAACTTCTCTCGCACCTGATTGATATCCAAAACAACTTCGGCATTCCCGCTCTCGCTCGAGGAAGGGCTTGTTGTGCCCGAACGCACAAAAATTGGTTCACGCAAACCAAGCGGCCTAACCGAGCGGTACCAGTAGCTTCCAATCCGAAAGGAATCCAAATCTGCTCGCGCCGCTTGTTTCGTGAGAAGGTCCTGGTAAAGGTCCTCAAGGAGGCTCCTTCGTGAAAAAAAGGCTTTGGTTAGGCGGTCATGTTCATTGCCGATCATCTCGCCAAGATCCTGGGGAGGGGGGACACTCAGGTCGGCTGCGGGCCGGCCACACCCGCAACACCATAGTGGAGGCAGAAGAAGACAAAATAACAGGAAATTGGGGAACTTGGTCTCCATAAAGAGATGGCTGGCGCAGGGTCTGATGCCGCGGGATTCGGGCCGCTTCGCCATCAAATGCGGGAGGGGGGACTTGAACCCCCACGCCTTACGGCACCAGATCCTAAATCTGGCGTGTCTGCCATTTCACCACTCCCGCCCAGGCAACTTTCTGGCCCAATTCCTTGACATTAAAGGGGGGCGATAAAATAATCAACGGTCGCTCTGGAGATGGCACCTTACGGGGCCTATTGAATCAATGAGATTAGTGAACTGATAAAATATGAGTACAGAAAATACAGGCGAATCAACTATTCAACATGGTGTCACGGCTGCGATTGAAGACTTGGATGAGGTTTCAAAGCGCATCAAGGTATCTATTTCTGCTGATACGGCTCTCAGTGAGTTTGATTCGCTCCTGAATCGGCTCAGTGGGTCGGTTTCTATCAAGGGGTTTCGCCCTGGCAAAGCACCTAAGCAAGTTGTTGAAAAGCTGCATGGGGATTATATTCGTTCAGAAGTAGCGGAAAAGCTCATTTCGTCCAGTCTGCCCAATATAATCAAGTCCCATTCCTTAAGCACGGTAGGAATGCCTTCGCTCGATGTCACTCCCTGGAAAAGAGGCGAGGTGTTCGAGTATGTGGCGACCATTGCGCTCTATCCTCGCCCGGCAGTCGGCAATTACAAGGGCCTAAGCGTAACAGCGGCTCAATATGAGGTTTCGGAATCTGAAATTGAGAAGGCCATTGAGCGTATTCTTAAGAGCAAGGCTACCTTGAAGCGCCTAGAGTTTCGGGACACAGCCCAGTCCGGCGATGTTATTGATGCACAGATACAGGTTACTGTAGCTGGAGAAAGCGAAGGCCGATCGGAGCCGGTAAAGGCTACTCTCGGAGAAGGCGAAATTGCGCCTGAACTTGAGCAGGGAATAGTTGGGATGAAAGTGGGGGAAAGCACGGAAATCCCGTTTACGTTTCCGGAGAATCATCGCAACCAAAACCTGCGTGGAAAAAGCGCCACCTATAAGGTGTCCCTGACTGCTTTGTTCGAGCGAGTGCTGCCGACCTTAGATGATGACTTTGTAAAGAGCCTTGAGATAGACGTCGCTACCGCTCTCGAGCTTCGCATGAAAGTTCGCTCCTCGCTTGAGGAGGAGTTTTCGCGTCGCACCAAGGCGGAAGCCGAGGTCGCTGTGCTCGATGCGTTGGTATCTCAAAATGAATTTGCGGTCCCACAAGTGTTGGTGGATGAAGAAATTAAGAGTTTGGTGGTTCGCTCCGGAGTGATGGACCCATCACAGGTCGATCTTCGCACTTTGTCAGTCGAGCCATTCCGGGCCGGCCTGGGCGACATAGCCGCTAAGCGCGTACGGACGGCGGTCATGGTCGATAGAATTGCGGAATTAGAAAGCATTACCGCCACAGACCAAGATCTTGAGGATCATATAAAGAGCATTGCTGCTGATAATCGAGTGAGCGAAGAAGATGTTCGGTCTTACATGGGAGCTGATGGCAGGATGAATGACCTGAGGGCCCAAATTGTTCGCGGTAAGGCCGTCGCTTGGCTATTAGAACAGTCAAGTGTCACTTATACGCCCAAAGAGCCGGAAGCTGCGGCGATTGTCTCGGCGTAATGCAGTGATGGAGCCGGTCTTTTTTGGGGTATTGTCGTCATACGCTATTTGGCTATGATCAGTGCCTATAGTAACCTGTGAAATGCGAGATCTCACTCATGAATTATATTCCCTATGTTATCGAACAGACAGGCCGTGGCGAGCGGTCATACGACATTTTTTCGCGCCTGCTCAAGGAACGCATCGTTTTCTTAGGCTCGGAAGTCAATGATACCGTTGCTAACCTTATTACTGCGCAACTTTTGTTCCTAGAGAGCGAAGATCCAGAAAAGGACATTTTTTTATATATTAATAGTCCAGGGGGCTCAGTGTCGGCCGGTTTAGCTATATACGATACAATGCAATACATTCGTCCACCCGTGGCAACGGTTTGCATTGGACAAGCAGCGAGCATGGGAGCGGTGCTTTTGGCCGGCGGGGCGCCCAAGAAGCGGTCGGCGCTGCCACACGCTCGTATCATGATTCACCAGCCGCTCGGAGGGTTCCAAGGGCAGGCCTCGGATGTTGAAATACATGCGCGTGAAATGCTGAGGGTAAAGCAAGAGATAAATGTGATTTTAGCTCGTCATACTTCTAAGGATGTGAAACAACTGGAAAAAGATAGTGATAGAGACTTTTTTATGACGGCGGTTGAGGCCAAGGAGTATGGCCTGATTGATGAAATTTTCGAGCATCGAAGTGCTGAAAAGCGCGCATAATTTAGAGAGACAGTCGACGGGCGGCATGAGACTTTTTTTGGAGATTCTTGGTGAGTAAAAGTAGCGATCGGGGAAAGCATACTTTGGTCTGTTCTTTCTGCAATCGTAGCCAGGAAGAAGTCAGGAAACTCATAGCAGGTCCATCGGTCTACATTTGTGATGAATGTATTGACCTTTGTAATGATATTATTGCCGAAGAGGTCGACCAGGAAGAGGTTCCCGCAAGTTCTTCGAAGATTCCCCGGCCTAAGGAAATCAAAGCCTTTTTGGACCAATATGTGATTGGCCAGGAGCACGCAAAGCGGGTCATGGCCGTTGCCGTGCACAATCACTATAAGCGCATCGAAACCAGGGGGTCTCACGATGATGTTGAGATTGCTAAGTCCAATATTCTGCTCATTGGGCCAACAGGTACTGGTAAGACCCTCTTGGCGCAAAGTCTTGCGCGTATTCTGAAAGTTCCATTTACCATTGCCGACGCCACGAGCCTTACGGAAGCGGGGTATGTCGGAGAAGATGTCGAAAATATTATTTTGAGTTTACTTCAAGCCTCGGACTATGACGTTGAGAAGGCCCAGCGTGGCATCGTGTATATAGATGAGATCGATAAAATCTCTCGCAAGGCTGAGAACCCATCAATTACCCGCGATGTATCGGGCGAGGGTGTTCAGCAGGCGTTGCTCAAAATGCTCGAGGGTACTTTGGCGAGTGTGCCTCCTAAGGGAGGAAGGAAGCATCCTCAGCAGGAATTTTTGCAAGTAGATACTTCCAATATCCTTTTCATTTGCGGCGGGGCCTTTGTTGGCTTGGAGGATATCATTCGGCAGCGCATTGGCGAGAAAAAACTTGGATTTGGGGCCAGTAAGTCTTCCGATGATATCCCGCGAATTAATCGTGATGAAAAGGCTTCGTTGCTGTCGAAGGTTCAGCCGGAAGATTTATTGAAGTTTGGGCTTATTCCTGAATTCATCGGGCGCCTCCCCCTGCTTGCGACCCTGGAAGATTTAGATGAGGCAGCTCTCATGCGTATTTTGGTGGAGCCCAAGAATGCGCTGGTGAAGCAGTACAAGAAGCTTTTTGATATGGAGAACGTTCAACTTCGCTTTACCGAAGGTGGACTCAAGGCGGTGGCGCGCCAAGCGATTCACCGCAAGTCGGGCGCTCGCGGGTTGCGAGCAATTCTGGAGAACGTCATGCTTGAAATGATGTTCCTGATTCCATCCGAGCCTTCCATCAAAGAAGTAGTTGTTTCGGAAGAGACGATTGTCAAGGGTGAACGGCCCCTTATTGTTTATGAGAGTCAAGCGGAGTCCGCTTAAACGCTTTTAGACGGGGACTCTTCTCGTTTATCGTTCTTAACTTTTAATTATTTTTCGCTTTTTTCAATATCCTCCGCTATATCGGGGGTGAGTCGCCTGAGCATGTGTAATTCCTGAATCCCGCGCTCGCCGCAAGCGTCAAAAATTTGTCGAGTATGTTAAAGCGACTTCAGAACGAGATTCGTATTGTACTTTTTGCATCTCTTCATTAGCATGATTATAGGTACTGTGAAGTGGTTTTTTGTGTCGGCCGCCAATGAAAGTGCCCGAAGGTATTAACGGGGTCTTTGAGGATAATTAACTTGTATGAAGCCATCTTTTTCTAATCCGGTTCCACTCCTTGCCCTGCGTGAGCTGGTAGTTTTTCCCCAGCAGGTTGTGCCCTTGTTTGTGGGGCGTGAAAAGAGTGTGCGCGCCATCGAAGAATCCCAGAAAGAAGGGAATTACATCATGCTGGCAGCTCAAAAGGATGCCCGTACGAGTAATCCATCGGAAAAGGATATTTATAGCATTGGAACTCTGGGAGAAGTTGTTCAGCTGATTCGCCTTGCTGACGGCCCAATTAAAGTGTTGGTTGAAGGAAAAACCCGCGCGCGTGTTAAGAAGTTTGTGCGTGACGATGAGTTCATGGTGGTTGAGGTCGAGGAGATTGTGGCACCCACCGAGGTGACAACAGAGCTTAAAGCGCTCATGCGCTCGGTCAACATGACCTTTGAGAACTATGTGAAGCTTGGGAAGAAAGTTAATCCTGAGATGATCATGCAGGTTAATGCGATCGAAGACCCCAGCCGCTTGGCCGATGCCATTGTGGTACAGCTCAATCTCAAGCTTGAAGATAAGCAGGATATACTTGAAACGATTGAGCCCCAGGAACGTTTGGAAAAGATTCTTGGCCACATGAAGTCCGAGATTGAAATTCTCCAGGTCGAGAAGCGCATTCGAAATCGCGTCAAGAAGCAGATGGAGAAGACGCAAAAGGAGTACTACCTCAATGAGCAGATGCGCGCCATTCAGAAGGAGCTCGGGGAGAAAGATGACTTCAGAAACGAAATCCAGGAACTGGAAGAGAAACTGAAGGGTAAAGACATGCCAGATGAGGCTAGAGACAAAGCCGACAAAGAAATCCGCAAACTCAAAATGATGTCTCCCATGTCGGCTGAGGCAACGGTGGTGCGTAACTATGTTGACTGGATGTTGGCTTTGCCGTGGAATGAATGCTCGAATGATGAGATTGATATTGATAAGGCGCGAGTGGTGCTCGATGAGGATCACTACGGGCTGGAGAAGGTAAAGGAGCGGATTCTTGAGTATCTGGCGGTTCAAAAGCTGGTAGGGAAGCTCAAAGGGCCGATCCTCTGCTTAGTCGGTCCCCCGGGGGTTGGAAAGACGTCGCTCGGGCGTTCTATTGCGCGTGCAACTGAGCGTAAATTTGTTCGTGTGGCGCTTGGCGGTGTGCGTGATGAGGCCGAGATTAGAGGCCATCGGCGCACCTATATTGGCGCTTTGCCTGGGAAAATTATCCAGTCACTTAAAAAAGCTGGGTCGAGTAATCCGGTTTTCTTGTTAGACGAAGTCGATAAGATGTCGATGGATTTTCGCGGTGACCCCTCTTCGGCGCTGCTGGAAGTGCTTGATCCCGAGCAAAACGGAACTTTTAACGATCACTATTTGGATTGCGACTATGACCTGTCGAAGGTCATGTTTATTTGCACGGCTAATTCACTCCATACCATTCCCGGTCCCCTCATGGATCGTATGGAAATTATTCGCCTCTCCGGTTACACCGAACTTGAGAAGGTTGCTATCGCAAAGAAGTATCTTTACGAGAAGCAAACCAAGGAGAATGGACTTGTTCCGGAGAACGTCATCATTGATGACTCAACGTATGTGGAGCTAATTCGCCGCTATACTCGCGAGTCTGGCGTTCGTAACTTAGAGCGTTCTATTGCCACGCTGTGTCGCAAGGCGGCAGTCGACGTTGTAGAGAAAGGAAAGGATCATAGCGTCAGCATTGATGCGTCAGTGGTTCCTCGATTCTTGGGCCAGCCTCCATTCCGTTATGGGGTGGGAGAGACAGAGAGTCAGGTTGGAATTACTACGGGTCTCGCGTGGACTGACAAGGGCGGGGAGCTCCTCACTATTGAGACCACCATACTTCCAGGCAAGGGCCGTTTGCAGATTACCGGAAAGCTTGGGGATGTCATGCAGGAGTCCGCGCGCGCGGCCTTAAGCTACGTCCGTTCGCGAGCCGAGATGTTAGGACTGCCCCGTTATTTTTATGACAAGGTGGATATTCATGTGCATGTGCCTGAAGGGGCTATTCCTAAGGATGGGCCGTCGGCCGGTATTACCATGGCGACCTCGATGGTGTCTGCTTTGACGGGCATTCCGGTCGACAAGCAAATCGCCATGACCGGTGAAATTACCCTGCGCGGCAATGTGCTGCCGATAGGCGGATTGAAGGAGAAAGCGCTCGCCGCTCATCGGGGTGGAATAAAACGCATTGTGATTCCAAAAGAGAATGAGAACGATGTGGAAGATATTCCTGCGACGGTGCGAGAAGGATTGGAGCTTATTCCAGTGTCGCATGTTGATCAGGTGTTATTTGAGGCGCTTTCATGCGCCGATGCCAAGGCGTTTGAAAAGATTCTCGACATGAAAGTGGTACGCGATGAGATGCTTTTTGCCGAGCCTAAGGCTGCTTCGTTAGACGGCGGCGAGGTTGACGGTTCAAAGGATAAGGGTGAAAGCGCCTCAGTGGTGACACATTAGAATTATGCGAGCAATTTTTCGCTGACTGACCGCGAGTTGAAACGGCTTGCGGTACGTGTTCCGCTTTTTTGACCCTAATTGACTGTAATTATCTCTCAATATACTCTCAGGGCCTCGCGTGCGGGCGTTTAGCTCAGTTGGTAGAGCGGCAGCCTTACAAGCTGTAGGTCACTGGTTCGAGCCCAGTAGCGCCCATTAGTATTGCGATTGCTCCGCAATACGCTTGGGCGCTACAGGGCTCGAACCGAAATTGCGAAGCAATTTAAGCGAGGAGGCGAGCCCAGTAGCGCCCATTAGTATTGCGATTGCTCCGCGGTATATTTTCGGACCAAAACTTGGCTGCGCCAAGATTTTAGTTAGCCGCCAGGGCTCCGCCCTGGACCTTGGCGTGGAACTCGGCGCTGGTGGGTTCGAAACAGAACGAAGCAGTTTAGGCAGCCGTTCAGGCCTAGTAAGCCTATTGGTATTTCGGTCGCCCCGTAGTACTTTTTCGGACCAAAACTTGGCTGCGCCAAGATTTTGGTTAACCGCCAGGGCTTGGCCTTGGACCATGCCCGGGACACTCGAGCTGTTTCCTGAGGGGAGTGGGCTTAGACCAAGATGGTGACGTAACATGGCCCTCATGATAATGCGAACCCGTTTTTTCTCTTTTGTTTGTGTCTTCTCTCTGGTGCTCAGTACCGGCTGCTCTCTTGCTCCGGACTATGTTCGGCCTGAGTTTCATCTGCCGGAAAAATTCTCTGAAGCTGAAATCAGCGACGAGTCGATTGCCAACATGAAGTGGTGGGAGCTGCTACAAGACACTCACCTCCAGGAATTGGTGCGGGTGGCTCTTGCAGACAATAAAGATTTGGCATTGGCACAGGCGCGCA
>CAZPBV010000072.1:3849-11660 GCA_964584675.1 uncultured Bdellovibrionales bacterium | reverse complement strand
TTTGGAGAGGCTGATTTGGAGGTGGTGCTGGAGCCGTCTTCGGAGCGAGTACCCCCGCCCTGTCGCTACTTTGGAGTATGTGGCGGCTGCGATTTGCAGCACATGACCATGGCGGCACAGAGGGAGGCAAAGCGGGAGATGGTAGAGAGCATGCTTCTACGCCAGGGAAAAGTGAGGCCGCGCCTTGGCGTAGTCATTGAGGGGGAAAACTTGCCGTCCTACGGGTATCGACGCAGAGCCGGTTTGCATGTCGATGCCTCGGGCAATATTGGGTTCTATGAAAGGGGAAGCGGCAAGGTGGTGGATCTCGAGGAATGTTTGCTTTTGCAACAGGACGTAGGAGAAGGCTTGCAGCAGGTGCGCGAAAGATTGTCGGGGCAAAGGAAACTTCCGTTTGCTGCTGTGATGATAGAGAACATCAATGGGGTGGTGTGGGCGATGTTTGAGCTGCGCGAGGGATGCGCTGCGGATGATATTACGGGCGGTGTGCGAGAGGCGCTTGAGCGGGTTGGCTATCCTTGGGCGGTTCGCGATAGCAAGCATGCTGTCGTGCTGACTTCTGACTATGCCGCTCCTCCGGTCGGGCATTTTTCTCAAGTCAATGAGGCTGGTAACGAGGTGCTGCAGAATCTGGTGCGCCAGTCAGTGCAGACAGCAGAAGTGACGTATCTCTATGCGGGGGCTGGTAACTTGGCATTTCCGCTGGCCGAGAGCGGACGTCTAGTCACGGCGGTAGAGGTTGATGACAAATTGGTAACATGGGGAAAGGCTACGGCCGCCCAGCGAGGGCTATCCGAACGTATGATATTTCACCATGCAAGTTGCGAGTCTTTTTTGAAAAGCCACCCCCTCACCTCCGGTGTGCTGCTTGATCCGCCGCGTTCCGGCGCCAAGGGAATTTTGGAGCATCTCACCCAGCCGCGTGTGAAACAGATTGTGTATGTGAGCTGCGCGTTGCCGACGTTAAGCCGCGATCTAGGATTCTTATGCGCCAGAGGTTTTTCACTCGAAAAGGTCTCTGTAGTGGACATGTTTGCCCAGACCCATCATGTTGAGACGGTCAGTGTGCTGAGAAGGTAACTGTATGCAACCCTGGACCCACCAGGAGAGCAACTGCAAATCCCAACAATGTCAGAAGCAAGAGATTCAAGGCCGCTTCTTCCGGCAGAACGTGCAGCTGAATGGCGTAAGCCACGGAGTTGGCAGCGGGCGGAATTATGGAAAAGACCATCAATGCCTGGCGTTCTGCGAGACCAAGCAGAGCCAGCGAGTGCTGGTCGAGCCAAAGGAGCATGGTAACGAGAAGCGGCAGCAGCAAAAATCGTCCGATGGTGGCGACGCCAAGGGCTTTAAAGTTAAGTCGAAATGAAGTGCTATCGGAAAATGCCAGCCCAATCATCATCATTCCAAGAATGATGTACGTGCCGCGAAAATTACTCAGCAGATCACCAAACCAGGGTGGAAGATTGAAGTGAAGAAAGGAATATAGCAGTCCACTTACCATCCCATAGATGGGAGGCAGTCGCGCAACTCTCATCAGACTTGCCTTCACTGAATATGTTCCGCGAGCCAGCAGGTAATATCCAATTGAAGTCTCAAATAACATGTAGCCAACAATGGCCAGCATATAGGTGCCGAGATTCGCTTCTCCAAATAGAGCGACAAAAAGCGGGATGCCAAAGTATCCGGTGTTGCCGCTTGCAGCCTGAAAGGTGATCAGGTTTTTTGCGGGTGAGTCAAAGAAGGACGAGGCAATTCCAAAAATAAGCGCGGCTCCAATACAGGTTACCAAGAAGGCAGCAAGTGGAACCGTCACGGTATGGAGGCCGAAATTGGTTTTGGCCAGGTAACCGAAAATGACAACCGGCGTGATGGTGTTAATGACAAGGTTGGCAATAGACTGTTTGTGAATGCTCCACACCCGCCCGGCAACAAATCCGACTAGAATGACTCCCAGAAGAGGGAGAAGACTTTCAGCGAGGCTAAGTATGCTCATTATTTCCGGTGAATCTGTTCGTCAGTAAGGAGCGTTTGAGCTCCCAGCTTACTGGATTTATTCGATAATCTCGATAGTCGGACTGCCAGACCGGACCAAGAGGCTTGGAAAAGCATAGCAATTAGGTAATCATGCAGAATCTTTCGTTAAGTTGGCATCTTAAGCAAGCTAGAAGTGTGGCTGCCTCTGTGGCGTCAGACCTCCAGGAGATAAGCGTTTCCCTATGAAAAGTTCTGAAATTCGGCAGGCCTTTATTCGCTACTTTGAGGAACGAGGGCATACTCATGTTGCAAGCGCCTCCTTGGTGCCGCAGGGCGACCCTACCCTGCTCTTTACTAATGCCGGGATGAATCAGTTTAAGGGGTGTTTTCTCGGCATGGAAAAGCGCGCTTATTCTCGCGCTGTCACTTGTCAAAAGGTGATGCGTATTGCCGGCAAGCACAACGATTTTGAAAACGTCGGCGTGACTGCTCGCCACCACACCTTCTTTGAAATGCTCGGCAACTTTTCTTTTGGCGACTATTTTAAGAAAGAAGCAATTCAGTACGGCTGGGAGTTTGTAACCAAGGTGCTTGGAATTGATAAGCGCCGCTTGTGGGTGACTGTGTACGAAAAGGATGACGAGGCGGTCCAGTTGTGGACCTCCCTGACAGAAGTTTCGCCCGATCGAGTGGTGCGCTTGGGAGAAGAGGACAATTTTTGGGCTATGGGCGAGACCGGCCCGTGCGGCCCCTGCTCTGAGATCCATGTTTATCGCGGTGATAATGTCGAGGATCAAAGTGTTAAAGGCTTTTTGGCCAACGACGGGTCATATTTGGAGATATGGAATTTGGTGTTTATGCAGTACGACCGGGGACCTGGAGGGGTTCTTACTCCCCTTCCAAAACCTTCGGTTGATACTGGCATGGGACTCGAGCGTGTCACCTCTGTACTTCAGAATACCCAGTCAAACTACGATACTGATTTGCTGCGCGGTCTTATTGCGGTCTGTGAGAAGCTTTCCGGCTTTCGCTATGACGGCTCTTCGTATGAGTTAAGGGATCTGCGCGCTGATGACCAATATGCTCGTGATGTGGCTATGCGGGTTATCGCGGATCATTCACGAGCGGCAACCTTTGTGATTGCCGACGGCGTTCTGCCAGGTAGTGAGGGGCGCAATTATATTTTGCGGCGCATCATACGCCGGGCTGTGCGCCATGGGCGCGCCTTGGGCTTTCACGAGCCTTTTTTGGCGAAGGTGTCAGAGCATGTGATTGGGAGCATGGGCGATGTGTATCCGGAGCTGCGAGAGCGGCGCGATACTATTGTGCGAGTTATTGAAGCCGAAGAGCGCAAGTTCCACGAAACTTTGGATGCCGGCCTTTCTATCCTGCAACGCGAAGTAGAAAAGCTTGCTCAAGACGAGCTGTTCCCGGGGCAGGTGGCGTTTCAGCTTCATGATACCTATGGCTTTCCACTTGATCTTACCGAAGATGCTTTGAAAGCATACAAGCGCAAAGTTGATGCGGCACAGTTTTCCATTGAAATGGAGAATCAGCGCTCCCGGTCGCGGGAGGATCGAAAGGCGCAAAACCTAGCCTTTCAATCGGTGCGGGTGCAGGGGCCCAAAACTACTTTTCTTGGCTATTCCGAAGTCGAGGCAGAGGCAACGGTGCTGGAGATTATTGCTTCCGAGAACGAGCCTGAAAAGGTGGGGCTGATTTTTGATGCTACTCCGTTTTATGCGGAATCAGGCGGCCAGGTGGGAGATACCGGTAGTATCAAGATTAACGGGGTTGAACTGCGGGTATTAGATACCCAAAAACTCCAGGATTCTTATTTTGTTCACCAGTGTGAAATTGCGCACGGGGATCTTTCCGGTGTCGCCAAGGGTAAGACGGCGCTGCTCAGTATTGATGCGGCACGCCGCAAGCGTATTCGGGCCCACCACTCTGCAACCCACCTTGCGCATGCTGCGCTGCGAAAGGTGCTCGGGACTCACGTTAAACAGGCCGGTTCCCGGGTGGATGAGTACTCGCTGCGGTTTGACTATTCACATTTTGAGCCGGTCACCGACACGCAACTTGCCGATATTCAGCAGTTCGTGAATGAAGCTGTTCGAGGCAATTTTGAGGTGGCGACCCGCGAGATGCCAATTGATGAGGCTCGCGCCAGCGGGGCCATGGCGCTGTTCGGAGAGAAGTACGGGGAGCGTGTTCGAGTGGTGCAAATCGGCCCTGATTCCTTGGAGCTTTGTGGCGGAACTCATGTAGGCCGCAGTGGCGACATCGGATTTGCTTTGTTGTCTCGAGAGAGCGGTATTGCGGCCGGCGTGCGACGCATTGAATTTTTGGCCGGGAAGGCGGCAGAACTTGAGATTATACGGGAGCAGGCAGAGCGTCAGCGAATAGCGCACCTATTCAAGAGCGATGCTTCGCGCTTGGATGAGCGGGTTGAGCGGGCGCTTGGCAGAATCAAGTCTTTGGAAAGAGAGCTTGAGATGTCCAAAAATCGGCTGGCGTCGGCGGCGAGCGGGAGCTTAGAGCAGTCGGCGCGCACAACAGCGCGCGGAATTAAAGTGATTACCCATCAGGTGGAGGCCTCCGATCAGGACACCCTGAGAACGATGGTAGATAGACTGCGGCTCAAGATCGGCTCCGGGGTGGTTGCTTTGGGGAGTATGCAGGGTGAAAGCGGGGTCATTGTGGCCGGGGTTACCTCTGACCTTGTTTCGACTTTGAACGCGGGGCAGCTGGTGAAAGAGGCCGCTCGCGTTGGCGGAGGGAAAGGCGGTGGAAGAGCCGATTTTGCGCAGGCGGGAGGGGTTAGTCCGGAAAAGTTGGCGGCCTCATTAGAAAAGATATTTGAAATGGTTGGGTAAGTGAAAGGAAGAAAAGTGTCGACAGCTCCAAATTCCAAGGCAAGAGGCAAGCACAGCTATCCTCGTTCGTTTGAAAAGACCTCTCATCTCCAGATTGTAGATCTTCCGGTGCTTCAGGAACTGGCCGGAGATATGGACTACAATTTGAAGGTGATCGAGAAAGAGCTTGATCTGAAGATTGGGCGCGATGCCGAAGGCATTGTGATTCGCGGGCAGGATGCGCATGTCGATTTGGCGTACGATTTATTGGCCCAGCTCAAGGGATTGGTGGAAGGTGGCGAACGCATTTTTCGGGGTGATGTGGAACGTGCCATCCAAATGCTTTCTGGAGACCGCCATATTCGTCTGGAGGAACTGTTCCGTGATCAGGTCAAGGTGTCGGGAAAGCGGCACAGCATTATTCCAAAGACGTTTCAACAAAAGCTCTATATCGAGTCCATTCGCTCGAATGACTTGGTTTTTGGCATTGGTCCCGCTGGAACCGGGAAGACTTATCTGGCAATGGCCATGGCTACGTCTTATCTGGTGAACAAACAGGTGAAGCGCGTGATTCTGTGCCGTCCGGCCGTTGAGGCGGGTGAGAAATTAGGATTCTTGCCGGGTGATATGGCGGAGAAAGTTAACCCCTATTTAAGGCCGCTCTACGATGCGCTGTACGATATGGTCGAGTTTGAGCGCGCCCAGGAGATGATTGAGAAGGGCATTATCGAGGTGGCGCCATTGGCTTTTATGCGTGGCCGGACCCTTTCCAATGCCTTTGTGATCTTAGATGAGGCTCAAAATACCACACCCGGCCAAATGAAAATGTTTTTGACTCGTATAGGATTCGGGTCGAAATGTATTGTTACGGGAGACATCACGCAGATTGATTTGCCGCGCGGCAGTATCTCGGGACTTTCCGAGGCGCTGAGCATACTAAAAAATATTCCCGGTTTGGCTTTTGTGCATTTTACTGAAGCCGATGTGATTAGGCATCCGCTGGTGTCAAAGATTGTGTCGGCCTACGATAAACAGGGTATACGGTCAGCCTGAACATGAACACCAAGAGCACAGCCGCAGCGAAGGGCGTCGCAAGCTCTCAATCGCCGGTGTCGGCCGCGCCGCCGGTTACAAGAGCTACCGCCGTGCAGGCCGCCCTCTTTTCGCTGTTGTGCGCACTGAGCGCGGAAATGATTTTGCGCTCGGTCGGAATAGACAAGCAGTATTCCATGGACTTGAATGCTTCGTTTGGCCGCGTGCTGGTGGTTTTTATTTTGCTCTATATCAACCACCGCTTTTCCATGATTGCCTTTCGGGCCTATAGGCCGGACTTAAAGAACTTGAGCTGCCTCTCGCTGGTTCTTATTGGAACAGTGGGTATTATGTGGATAGGGCGCATTTTGGCTGCTGGACTGTCGGTCTATTTAGCTTAATCTGAAATTAAAGTTCCGGCGCAGGCTTTTTACTATGCCATCCCATACGCTACCGGAGCGCTTCTTCTGCAGGCCGTACTTGGGCTTAATTACGGTTTGGTTTTTTCAATAAGCGTCGCCATTATTGAGGCGGTGTATTCTCCTCAGAATCCGCTGGGCTCCCCTTTTGTTTTGGCAACAAGCTTAGTGGCGTGTTTGAGTCTGTCGCGTTTTCGGTCGCGTTCCGCCTACTTGAAGGCCGGCTTGAACATATCCTTGGTTGCCCTGCCCTTGGCGCTGTCTGCTGTGGTGGTGAGTGATCGCGTTGCCACCACGGTCGGGATTGTCATGATTCTGGGTGCGGCTCTGGGAGGGTTCTTGTGTGCGTTAGTAGCCTCGGGATTAACCCCAATAGTCGAGTACGTCGGCGGCTATGTAACTGATATGCGCCTTTTGGAAATGGCCACGCTTGATCATTTGTTGCTTAAGGAATTAAGCATTCAAGCGCCCGGAACATGGAACCATAGCATGGTGATGGGCATGATGGTTGAGGCGGCGGCTGATGCAATTGGAGTTAATCCAGTTCTTGCGCGCGTAGGCGCCTATTTTCATGATATCGGGAAAATCAAGAAGCCATTGTATTTCGTTGAGAATCAGGTGCCGGGGGAAAATCGGCACGACAAGCTTTCTAGCTCGATGTCCGCGCTCATCATTCGTAGTCATGTGAAGGACGGCATTGAATTGGCCCGTAAGCATGGGCTGCCTCGTGTTATCGAGGACATGATTCCTCAGCATCATGGCACTTCACGAATTGAGTTCTTCTACGATAAGGCCCTCAAGGAGGCTGAAGAGGCGGGTGACGATGCCGTGCCGGTCGATGAGAGCTTATATAGATACCCTGGCCCCAAGCCCCAAACGCGAGAGGCTGGCATTCTCATGCTGGCCGACGGTATCGAGGCGGCGGCCCGCACCTTGCCGGATCCGAGCTTTGACAGGATTCAGGGGATGGTGCAAAAAATGATGAACAAAGTATTTGCAAGCGGCGAGCTCAATGAATGTGATTTGACTTTGCGTGATTTGCACCAGATTGCTAAATGCTTTACGCGAGTGCTCTCTGGGATTTATCATCAACGAATTGCCTATGCAGAACCGGTTGAAAAGGGCGCGTCCGATAAGTCGGCAGAAGAACAAGCCAGTCAAGAAGCGCCCGTCGTGGAATCTATCGATGCCGACTTGGCAATTGACGGTCCTAGTGAAGAGCACAAGGCCGCGGGTAAAGAAAAGAGCGCTAAAGGAGAGACTAAAGAAGATCTTAAACGACTTGGTTTGTCGTAGCGCTGTTCCTGATGGGGCGACAGAGATCACCATCGTCCTAACAGACGATAGAGAAATTCGCAGTCTTAACCGGGAATTCCGCAAGAAGGATAAAGCAACAGATGTTTTGTCGTTCTCTCCGCGCGAAGGGCGCGTTATTGCGGGTGAATCGGAGCGGGAGCTAGGTGATGTGGTCATTTCAATAGAGACAGCGCTTCGCCAGGCGCACCAGTATGAATGCAGTTTTGAT
>CAZPBV010000072.1:0-3839 GCA_964584675.1 uncultured Bdellovibrionales bacterium | reverse complement strand
AGTTTTGATCGCGAACTTACACGACTGCTCATTCACGGTGTATTGCATCTTTGCGGTTTTGACCACGAGAAGGTGTCTCGAGCCGTAGCGCAAAAAATGCGGCGTCATGAGCGGCGGTTGCTTAACATTTTCTTTAGGGTGCATTGAGGATGGCTCTTTCCCCGAGGATTGTATATTTGCCGCTCACGAATCTGCCAGTATACAAGCTACTTGAATGATAATAAAATGAACCTATGAGTGACCTCGTTGATTTTTCAAACTTTAGAAACACCATAGAAAACCTGACAGGGCGTACTGAGGCTCTGAGGGGGTTTCTTTGACATCCCGTCAAAACTACAAAGGTTGGCGGAATTAGATGCGATCGCCCAATCAACAGATTTGTGGAATGACAGCGATAAGGCCAAGCTTATTCTGAAGGAGCAATCTGATCTTAAGTCTATTCTAGGCGATTTTAAGACTCTCACCTCGCTTTCAGATGATGCCACGACGGCGTTGCAATTGGCCAAGGAGAGTAACGACCCTGATTTTATTGATGAGCTCAAACGAACGGTGGCACAGCTTGAGGAGGCCGTGCGAGCGCAGGAGTTCTTCTGCAAGATGCGCGGTGAGTTCGATCGTGAGAGCGCGATATTAGAAATTAATGCTGGGTCTGGCGGCACGGAGGCCCAGGATTGGGCCGAAATGCTGCTTCGCATGTACCTCCGGTGGGCTGAGAGAAAGGGATTTCAGATTGAGGAACTTGACCATCAGCCCGGGGAAGGCGCAGGCATTAAGCGAGCATCAATTTCGTTGAGGGGACCTTTTGCCTATGGGCATTTGCGGTCGGAGCAGGGAGTGCACCGCCTGGTGAGAATTTCCCCATTTGACGCCAATGCAAGACGCCATACTTCTTTTGCCTCGGTTGCGGTTACTCCAGAAATTGATCAAGATATTGATATTCAGATTGAGGACAAGGACTTACGAGTAGATACGTATCGTTCGTCCGGGGCGGGCGGACAACATGTCAATAAGACCGATTCGGCTGTTCGTATTACTCATATTCCGACTGGCATTGTGGTGGCTTGTCAGAATGAGCGTTCTCAGCATAAGAACCGAGATCGCGCGATGAAAATTCTTAAATCAAAGCTATTTGAGCTCGAGGCTCAAGCGCGAGACTCTAAGATGAAGCAGATTCAGGGAGAAAGAAAACAGATTGATTTTGGCAGCCAGATTCGTTCCTATGTACTGCAGCCGTATCAGCTGATTAAGGATTTACGGACTGATTACGAGACGTCATCAGTTGATGCCGTGCTTGATGGCGCTATTGACCCTTTTATTGAGAGCTACTTGCTGAGCGGGCATAATGCTTAATGATCTCAAAGCGGAGCTTGAAAAAATTGGCTCACATGGACGTCTTCGTGAGTTACACCGTGCCGAGAAGAAAGTTCCGGGAATAATAGAGACTCGCGGGCGAACTCTTGTCGATTTCTGTTCGACAGATTTTCTGGGGGCAGGGCGACACAGGAGAGTTTTTCGCAGTGCGCAGGAGGATCTCGAGCAGCGCGGAATTTTCACCGGGTCCCCTCGCCTTCTTGCGGGCACAGCAGATGTTCATCTTGCGCTCGAGCGACGGCTGGCTCAGTACTTTGGCGCCGAATCTGCCCTTCTGTTTTCATCGCGTAATCAGCTCGTGTGGAGTCTGGTCACCAGTCTAGTTGGAGAGTCGGATTTCGTGCTGACGAGCGAGTCTTCCATCTCGCCCGTAGCAGATGCCGCATTTCTGGTGAATTGTGCTGTTGGTTACTTTGATTCTATTTCGCTTCAGGGACTTGAGAGTGAGCTAGAGAAGCATAAGGGTTCTCGGAGAACGCTTATATTTGTTGAATCGGTGGTTCCCCTCCTTGGGGAGCGCTCAAGAATGGCCGAGTTACGGGAAGTTGCTAGTAAATATAACGCCATTCTAATAAGTGATGATTCGTTTTTTGCTGGCCTATTCGGTGCGCGTGGCGTCGACGATACCAGGCAAGACAGTGTACTAATCCAGGTTGGCGGAATCGGGCACGGCGGGACAGTCGGTCTTTTGCCTACAGATATTCGGTATGTGGACCTCTCGGTGTCTCTAGGGGGATTCGGTGCAGCTTTGGTTGGGCCTGTGGTGCTTAGAGACTACTTGCTAAACTCATCGAAGAGTTTTTCTTTAGAGAGTTCCCTGCCCTCCTCTATCGTGGCTGCAAGCGACGCGGCAATTGATATAGTGGAGCTTTCGGCTGGGAGTCGCCAAAGGCTGGCTGCTCTTGCCAGGCGATTAAGGCGTGGTTTAGTTGGTCTTGGATATAAGCAGGATCCCCACAGCGACGTGCCTATTATAGCTATTTCTGTTGCGAGCTATCAGGTTGCAAGAGAGTTTTGCGATGGTCTGTTTGCCAAGGGCTTTCTCGTAGAGGCTTTGCCACGCAAATCCTTGCTTAACGAATCCGGCATTGTGAGGGTCGTTCTTAATTCTTTCCACGTCGATCGTCAGGTGGACGATTTAATACGAGCCTTTGCCGAGGTTGCAATATTTAATAGTGTTCCACGTGGAACATAATACAACTATTCATAGCCGACCCCTATTACCCCCAGACATTTCCTTGCCCCTCACTAAGCCGAGCATGTGTGCCTGAACAGCAAGTCTTTACAAAAATGTTCCACGTGGAACATTTTGAGATTGAACCATGCGGCCCCTTTGTGTTACCAACGCATTAGCAATGGGATTTGTCATATCAATCGCGAATCAAAAAGGTGGTGTCGGCAAGACTACCTCCGCCGTTTCGCTATCAGCAGACCTAGCTCTACAGGGCAAGCGAGTTCTTCTTATTGACTTCGACCCGCAGGGAAGCGCTTCTAGTGGACTAGGTGTTGAGGCACCGGATGAAGGACAGGACCTTTTTGATATGTTTTTTAGGAGAGTTCCTCTATCCAAGATTGTTCGTCAGTCTTCAATAGAGGGACTTTGGGTTGCTCCGTCGTCTCAGGACTTGGTTGGGATTGAAATTGAGCTTGGCAAGGCGCCAGGGCGTGAGCTTATTTTGAAGTCCGAGCTTGCTTCCATTAGGACAACCTATGACTATGTATTTGTTGATTGTCCACCGTCTTCCGGTTTGTTGACCCTTAATGCGCTTGGTGGATCAGAGCTAATCCTTATCCCGCTTCAAGCTGAGTATTATGCACTAGAGGGGCTTTCTGCGCTAATGCAAACAGTTAACTTTGTTAAGCAGACGTTCAATCCAAATTTGGAGCTTCTTGGGGTTTTCGTCACCATGTTCGATCCTCGCACCAATCTGTCTGTGCAGGTTGAAGAGGAGGCAAGGAGGTATTTTGGGGTGAAAATGTTTAAGACGAGGGTGCCGAGAAATATTCGCCTTTCCGAGGCCCCAAGTCACGGCAAGCCAATTTGCTTGTACGATCCCGTGTCGGCAGGGGCGAAGGCGTACCATTTGCTGGCAGGTGAAATAGATGAACGATGTTTTGGTTCGCGTCTTGTTGGTGATGTAGTAAACAAGTAGGTAGCGGAAATCTCCAGATGTTCCACGTGGAACCTTTTGACGTGGAAAGGGCTAATTGAATTGGTCATATTGTTTTGGTGGGCTTATGGAAAATCAGAAAAGCAGGAAGATGGCCAGAGCAGCTTTAGGCAGGGGACTGAGTGCTCTTATTTCTACTCCTCCAGTTGCTGTAAACTCATACATGGCTGACCCGGGAATGAAGGACAAAGATTCCGACGAGTTGACGCTTTCGAGTGGGGCGTCAGAGCTGTCGGTAGCCTATACGACGCCGAGCAACCAAGATGGCCACCACCAGGGCGTTCAGATGTTGCAGAT
>CAZPBV010000071.1:11423-11689 GCA_964584675.1 uncultured Bdellovibrionales bacterium | reverse complement strand
TTTACGGCTTGAGGACCGTCCATGACGGGCATCTGAATGTCCATCAATATGAGATCGTAGTGATCATTTTTAAAAGCGTTGATAGCCTCAAGCCCATTATTGGCGATTGCTACCTCATGTCCCGCTCCCTCAAGCAATCTAAGTGCTAGTTTTTGGTTAACCATATTGTCCTCAACCAGAAGGACTCTGAGCGAGCCGGGAGATCGATGAACATGGGGAGTCGATGCGCCATCACTTTGGGAAGAGGTCGCTTCACTATTATCATG
>CAZPBV010000071.1:9030-11413 GCA_964584675.1 uncultured Bdellovibrionales bacterium | reverse complement strand
ACCGAATCTTCCGAAGCAAGGGGGAAGGGAACCCGGATATGAAATACCGAACCAGTACCTTCCATGCTTGAGGCGGATATTCGCCCGCCCATCATACGAATGAGCTCGTGTGAAATGGAAAGCCCGAGACCCGTTCCGCCAAAATTACGGGTATGGGACCCATCTACCTGCTCGAAAGGGTTAAAGATTTTGTGGAGGCCGTCCTTGGATATTCCAATGCCGCTATCCGAAACTGACAACTGTACCACTATGGCGTCTTTCTCTGAGGTGCTCCTCCATAAGATAAGCACACCGCCGCCCTTCGGAGTGAACTTGACGGCATTGCCCACCAAGTTAATGATTATTTGACGAAATCTCCCTGGGTCGCCGACAACCTCAAAGTCCTTCTCCTCCGGTCCGTTGATGACAAGTGAAATTGACTTTTGATCTGCCTGGTGCACACAGACTGAAACGGCCTCTTCGATGCAGGCAGCAAGGAAAAATCGCTCGCTCTTTAAAGTGAGTTTGTTAGCCTCTATTTTTGAAAAATCCAGAATATCATTGATAACTGTTAGGAGATGTTCAGCAGACGCTTCCACCATGACGAGGTTTTCGCGTTGCTCGTCTGATAACTCAGTCTCAAGTGTGAGTTTGGTGAGCCCGAGTACCCCGTTCATAGGAGTACGTATCTCATGGCTCATGTTTGCCAGAAATTCAGACTTCAATCTTGATAGTTCAACTAAGCTTGCATTAGCCGCGAGGAGACGCTTTTCAGCGAGTTTGCTTCGTAAGTGGGCGTCAACATTTGCGACAAGATCTTCCTTAATGAAAGGCTTGCGGTGAAAACTTGAGGCTCCGGCCCTGAAGATGTCGACCACTTCGGTGTCATCCTTTTCTCCACAGACAAACATGACCGGAAGTCCCTTGAGTCCCATGCGGTTCCTCAAGTAGGAGCACATTTCTATTCCGTTCATGACGGGCATGCTGCAATCAGTAATGACGAGGTCAATTTTGTCTCCGGCCGACTCAAGAATGGAAATGGCTTCGGCTCCATTTGGCGCTAAAATTGCTTGCGCGCCCATTCCGCGGACTACACCTTGAATAAGACGCTGGGTTACAAGGTCATCATCAACTATCAAGATTTTTAAGTCTTCGTATAGGCTAGCGGGTTTGAGGGCCCATTTTACACGCGCCAGCAATTCTCCTTTTTGAAAACTTTTGCTAACAAAATCGGAGCACCCACAGTCAAACCCTCTAATTCTTCCATCGAAGGTATCGTTGGCAGTCACAAAAATGATCGGCAGGTTGGAAATGGGGCAGCTACTCTCCGGAGAGTACGTACGAATACGTTTGCATATGTCGTATCCGTTGACCTCGCACATTTCCACATCAAGGGTAATAAGTTTAGGAGCGTGCAATTGAATAGTCTCCAACCACTCTTCTCCGTTTGCCAACTCCGCAACCTGGTACACTGGTTCGAGCTCTCGCCTGATGTGCAAGCGGGCCAAAGGACTGTCATCGATAATAAGAATGTCTGCTGTCATAGCGTTTTCATAGGGCTGTATCGAATTTTTTTTCGCTGCGCTTGAGATCGCTATTACTAATACATTCATGTGTAGTTTTACCGGCAACAAAGTAGCCCGTCGTTGTATAAATGCGTTAACACTGACGCTGTTTCTTAGACTCATGAGCGATGACTATTTTGTCGACGGTAACTTGGATAGACTTGGAGGCCGCAAGTTACACGCGGTCAGAAATAAAACCTATGAAGGGAACCCCATCACTCAAGGTTAGGCTCTTTGGCCCTCTATTTTTTGGCCTTGCGCTCGCGCTTGGGATTATCGTGTACGCAATGCAGAGTCATTTGACCTTAACTCTGGAGAGGGAAGCGCAGAGGCGCGGGGAGGCGGTGGTGGGGGGGATAGATGCGGCTGTCCAAGTCATAAAGGATCCCACGGTGCTGCAAGCATTTATCGAGCGGCTAGGTCAGGACCCGGATATTGAGCTCATCGTGATTTCCGCGGGTTCACCTCCTCATGTCATAGCAAGTACTCATTCCGAGTGGGTGGGGTGGGCACTTGAGCAGTTGCCGGAGCCGGACATTATTTTAAGAGACCTAGAGCGCGCGGTTCAAACGAAAATGCCGCACTACGATTTAAGACACTCAGACAATTTGCTGAAGGATTTTTCTTCTCCGTTACAAGGCATTTCGCTTGAACCTTTGGGAAAGCATTTGGAATCTGGCGCCGTGATGGTACACGTGCGTGGAGAGCGCATCAGGGAAAAGGTATTGCAATCGTCGAGGGCTATTATCTACTTGTTTATGGGCCTCGTTCTCGGTCTTAGCCTTTTCGCATTGTGGATATACTCGTGGGCCATAGTCCGCCCGATTCGGACTATTATT
>CAZPBV010000071.1:0-9020 GCA_964584675.1 uncultured Bdellovibrionales bacterium | reverse complement strand
GCTTCGTTTGCGAGGGAAGGGCGATAGCCAGCGAGATGTTCCTACGCTTGACTCGGCCGAGTGGAAGGAGATAGGAGAGGCGCTTAACCAGCTCTTTTATGCCTTAGGCGAATCTCGCCGCTTGCTCGAAGCCTTTAAGGCTGCTCTTGACGCGCATTGCTTAGTTTCCATTGCGGATGTGGACGGGATCATTACCTATGCAAATGACCACTTCTGCCGAGTGTCAGAATACGAACGGGCTGATCTCGTCGGTGAGACACACCGTATAATTAACTCACAGTTTCATCCGCCAGAATTTTTTCGTGATATGTGGGCGACTATTAAGCGCGGAGACACGTGGCATGGAATAGTTCGCAACAGAACTAAGCGCGGCACCCTCTACTGGGTTTCATCGACGATTATTCCCGTGATTGGTCGTCACGGCAGCCCGACTGAGTACATGTCTGTTCGCACCGACATTACAGCACAGAAACTGGCTGAAGAGGCACGCGCTCAAGAGCGTGATAAGGCTCAGGAACTTATGCAGACAAAGAGCTCATTTCTCGCAAACATGAGTCACGAGATTCGCACCCCCATGAATGGCGTCATAGGGATGACGCAACTGCTTCTCGATACCGGATTAGATGTAGAGCAGCGTGATTATGCTGAAACGATACTTGGCTCAGCGGAGTGCTTGCTGACTTTAATTAACGATATTCTCGACTTCTCTAAGGTTGAAGCAGGCAAATTTACACTCGATCCCAAGCCATTTTCAGTTTCCGGTTTGGTGGAGCGGGTATGCAATCTCCTTCGTCCGAAGTCACATGAGAAACGAATCACACTTGGAGTCGGGGCCTGTTCGACTATCCCCGAATTGGTAATGGGAGATGATATCCGGATAGGGCAAATTCTCCTTAATCTTATCGGCAATGCCATTAAATTTACCTCGGAGGGAGGCATGGTACAGGTGCACGCGTCAGTCCGCGAGCTAGAAGCACACTCTCGTACCCTGCAATTTGAAGTAAAGGATAGTGGTATTGGTATTTCCTCCGCTCATCTTGAATCAATATTTGAACCGTTCTCTCAGGCGGAAACCTCTACAAGCCGCAGGTTTGGGGGTACCGGCTTGGGGCTGGCAATCTCGCGGCAGCTCGCCGATTTGATGGGTGGCTCTCTGCAGGTATCGAGCGAGATTGGAAGAGGATCGACATTTACTCTCAACATTCCCTTGATTATTCCGACTCCTTCGCAATTGGCCGCTCTTTCTGTCGGCAAGGGGCGCCATCGCGCGCCGAATGTTCCCCGGGGCATGCAGGTATTGGTTGCGGAGAACGATGTGGTTAGTCAGAAACTTCTGAGAAAAATGTTAGAGCGGTACGGGTGTACCGTGGAGACAGTTGAAGACGGAGCCAGCGTTATTCGCCGGGCGTTAGAGTCACGCTTTGATATCATATTTATGGATTGTCACATGCCCCTGGTTGATGGTTTTCAAGCGACTGCCGCGATACGGTCGGTCGGGTCGCGAGGGTATGTTCCTATTGTTGCCGTTACTGCCCTCGCCATGCCCGGCGATCGTGAGCAGTGCCTGGACGCCGGGATGACTGACTATCTTTCCAAGCCAATTGAGCCGTCAAAACTGGCAGAGATTCTTGAGCGTTGGGGGAGAGGGGAACGCCCAAACTTGCCCGGAGAGAGTCACGGTCAAGCCATTACCTAGAGCGTGTTATGCACTTTTTTCCTGCTACGAGGCTCAATACGCATTAAACTGCAGCGTCGCCCTTGTCGCGAGTGCTCGACGGCCTGACAGGCCGCCTCCGCGCTCGCTCCGGCAGGCTCCTTGCCTTTTAAAGCGTCTTGACCCTCTCGCGACGTAAAAAAGTGCATAACACGCTCTAGCCTTCGATAAACTGAGGTTAAAGAGGCCATATTATCTGGATGACTGTTCCCTTCCCTGGGTTGGATTCAAGAGAGAGCGTCCCACCGCGATTTGCCAAGATCTCTTGAACGATCCCAAGTCCCAAGCCATGGCTGCCTTTACATACGACCGAACCTTCTTTTAGCGAAGGGGGATTGGACAGACCTAATTCTTCACGGGCGATTAATTGTTCGGCGGGGCTCGCTCTGACCAGTCGTTCAGCGATATGTGGCGCCATTCCCAAACCAGTATCAGAGACGGAGAGTATCAGTAGCCCAGGCTGCTGAGACCACACTATTGTTAGTGTTCCTCCCTTTGGCAACATGGCCGAGATTCCATTACTTGCCAGGTTAAGAAGCACTCGAAAGAGATCAAATTTCCAAGTCGAGATAGGAGTGGCGTCGGGACCTGTTTCGACTCGCACGGCATTGGGAGGTCTGAGCATCGACACTAACATGAGCACCATCTCCCGAAGGTTGAAGCACTGTGGCTCGCTTAAATGCGGAGATTGTAGCGCTATCAGGTCTTCAAGAAACAATAGAACATGGGCGAGCTGGTCACGAAGTAATCGAGTGAGTTCTCGTTCTTCTTCAAGCCGAGCAAGTCGCGGGCTTTCCTCAAGGTCGCGCGCAATAGCCATGGCGCCCCCAAGGAGAGTGCGAAGGTCATGGGCTATGACGGGCATCTCAAATTGGGGTCGTTGGGACGTTGGGTTCCTCAGGTCCGGAAAATTTGACATTGTTGCATTCCTGCTTTTCTAGAGACTAGGAGAAAAGGGTTTGTAAAACAACAGTTATAGTATAGGTTTTTAATAAAAAGAACAAAATCAACATTGTAATCGTTGCTTCATTAGCAATCTCAGCCGGGCCATACTTGCCTTTGCTGTGGAAACCCTGGAAGAAAGAGTTTTATCTCTATTTGCTGATGTGATGGCTCACTGCAAGGCTGAGAGGAAAGCCAAGACAAAGGTGTCTCTGCGGCAACTTGCTCGCCAGGTTGGTGTTACGGAGAATTACCTGAGTGCGATAGAGAACGGCCGGGAGATCCCGTCATTACAGGTTTTTCTAAAGTATCTGTATTGCTGTGGATTTAATCTGGATCTTCTGCATTCTCTTGCTATCGAAAGGCTGCCCCGAGGGAAGGAGTCGCTTGTGAAAGAGCAGGCGCACTTGGCCCGTAAAGTGTACTCGCTCAGTCTGGAGCAGGTAAGTCTGCTGGCCCGCCAAGCAGATGCCCTGAGCGGATTTACGGTAAAGAGCAAGAAGAAGCACTCTAAATAAGTCCGTCTCGCGCAAAGCTAAAGTAGCCTCGACGTCCCATGATGATGTGATCGAGCACTTGAATGCCAAGCAGAGCGCCGGAGCGTTTAAGGTGGCGCGTGAGTCTCCGATCTTCATCCGTTGGCTGCTCGTCGCCGTCGGGATGAGTATGAATAAGAATAATCGCACTAGCCCTTTCAATAAGAGCCTCCTGAAATATATCTCGGGGGCTAATATGCACCTGGTTGCCGGATCCAATGCCGACAAGTTGAATATTGAGGAGCTCTTGAGCGCCGTTAACCGAAGCCACCAAGAAATGTTCCTGCCTTTTCGCCATGTACTGCTGAATATAAGGCATCAGATCTTGGGGTTGTTCCAATCTAATGCCACGCGGAGATATTCGCCGGCGGAAGAACTCTTGCGCCGCAACAAGCTGAGCAGCTTTGGCGCGTCCCACTCCACGGAGAGCCTCAAGCTCCTCTAAGCGGAGATTTTGCTTACAAGAGTCAATCAATTCAAGAGCGTGGCGCGATATCTCAAATACATTTCTACCTTGAATACCTCGTCCAAAAATGGCGGCCAACAGCTCAAGGTCCGAGAGACTTTGGACGCCATGGCTCATCATGCGTTCTCTCGGTCTTAACGAGACAGGAACCTTGTCCGTCCAGCGCTGCTTGGGGCGATCGCTTCTTTCTGTGATATTTCTCATGCCTAGGCACTATCGGAATCTATGTCCGAAAGTTGCGTAGTTCTGTGCCGCGTGAAGATCTCGCGAGGTATAACCAGGTATCAATGACTGTATCGGGATTAAGCGAGACCGCTTCAATGCCTTCGTTCATCAGCCACACTGCAAAGTCAGGGTGATCGGATGGGCCCTGCCCACAGATACCGATGTACTTACCGGCTTTGCGGCAAGCTTGAATTGCCATATGTAACATGGCTTTTACCGCCGGATCTCGCTCGTCAAAAGACTGTGCAACGATGCCCGAATCTCGGTCCAGACCGAGTGTAAGTTGCGTCATGTCATTTGAACCAATAGAAAATCCGTCAAATAGCTCAAGAAACTCCTCCGCAAGGACCGCGTTAGAAGGGATTTCGCACATCATGATCAACTTGAGACCATTTTCTCCTCGCCTCAGCCCAAATCTCTCCAAGAGGCTTACTACTTGAGCGGCTTCTGATAGGGTGCGAACAAAGGGGACCATAACCTGTATATTGGTTAGGCCCATCTCCTGACGCACGAACGTAAGAGCTTCGCACTCGAGTTGAAAGCAATCTTGAAAAGACGGTGACACGTAGCGGGAGGCCCCGCGAAAACCTATCATTGGATTTTCTTCACGAGGCTCATACTGACTTCCGCCAAGCAGGCTTGCATATTCGTTTGACTTAAAATCCGATAGGCGAACAATGACCGGTTTTGGCCAAAAAGCCGCGCCCAAGGTTGAAATTCCCTCTGTTAATTTTTGCACGTAAAAATCACGCGGGGCTCTATATCCGGCGCTGGCTGCTTCCACCTGGCACTTGAGTTCCTGTGGCAGCCGAGGGTAGTCAAGCGCTGTCCGAGGATGTACGCCAATCATGCGAGTAATGATAAACTCTATACGGGCAAGACCGATTCCTTCGTTTGGTATTCGGCTAAATTCAAATGCCAACTCTGGATTTCCTACATTCATGCTGATTTTTATGGGAGCAGGCGGGAGATTACCTAAGTCCACTTCCACTATTTCTACTTCAAGACATCCCCCGTAAACTTTGCCCTCCTCGCCCTCGGCACAGGACGCAGTAACGGGCTCATTCTCTGATAAAACATCGGTCGCCGTCCCACAGCCCACAATAGCGGGAATCCCGAGCTCGCGAGCGATAATAGCGGCATGACAAGTGCGTCCACCCCGGTTTGTTATTATAGCAGCCGCTTTCTTCATGACGGGTTCCCAGTCTGGGTCGGTCATGTCGGTAACCAGGACATCGCCGTCCTTAACACGAGACATTTCGTGCGGGGACTTAACTAAACGCACCGGACCACTGCCAATTTTTTGCCCAATGGCTCGTCCGGTAATGAGAACTTCTGAACGCTCTTTCAGGAGGTAACGCTTGATTTTCTCTGTTCCTGCTTGCCTTGTCTGAACCGTCTCAGGACGAGCCTGGAGAATATACAACTGACCGTCCGTGCCATCCTTACCCCATTCGATATCCATGGCCCTCCCGTAGTGCTGTTCAATGATAAGGGCATAGGAGGCAAGCAGGGAGGCCTCTTCATCACTTATCGAAAACTGTCGCTGCAAATGCACCGGAACGTCTTCGTTACGGACTGATTTTCCGACTTCCTTTGATGCGGACAGCACCCCCCGAATGAGTTTAGTGCCAAGTTGGCGTTTGAGAATGGCCGGCCGCCGGGACGAAAGTGCCGGCTTGTAGATGTAAAATTCATCCGGATTAACTGAGCCTTGTACCACCGTCTCCCCAAGGCCATAGGCGGAGGTAATAAGAACGACCTGGTCAAATCCAGACTCAGTATCGAGAGTGAACATCACGCCGCTACTGCCAAGATCGCTTCTCACCATGCGTTGTACGCCGACCGAGATGGCAACATCCTTGTGTTCAAAACCTTTCTTATGTCCAAAACCATAGCGGGCTCGATAGGAAATAGCGCGGTCACTATAGAGGGAAGAAAAAACATGTTTCACCGCACTGATAATGTTTTCAACGCCCGATATGTTGAGAAATGTTTCTTGCTGACCAGCAAATGAAGCATCCGGGAGATCCTCGGCAGTGGCTGAAGACCGCACGGCACAAGAGACCGGCGGCAACTCTTCTCGTGATATAGCTGTGCTATCACGGGTAAATCTCGCCGACTCCCGACATAACTCTTCGTAGTGGCTACAAACTTCACTTTCAAGTTTGGGGGGAAGGGGTGAGTTGAGCACCGCTTCTCGAATACGGGCGCCCGCCTGAGCCAAAGCAGTCACATCATTGACATCAACTGCTTCCAGAACAGAATGTATTTCCTCTTCTATATGCGCGTACGAGATAAAGTCTCTGAATGCTTGTGCGGTTGTCGCAAATCCCCCCGGTACTCGAACACCAACTTCGGACAAATGCCCAATCATTTCTCCCAGCGAAGCATTTTTTCCGCCAACTGCCGGTATGTCTTTCATGCGTACATCTTGGAGCCAAAGGACATACTGAGACGTCGTCATAGAATAGCCTCCGTGCAAATTCGACCGGACGAAGGTATACTATGAGCAGGTCAAAAACAACGAATACTATGCAAAGGACGGCATTCTTTATTTCAGATAGAACTGGTATTACCGCGGAGATGCTGGGTCACAGTGTTTTGACTCAATTTCGAAATGTACGCTTTAAACAGGTAACAATTCCATACGTAGATAGCTCTCAACTTGCAGAGGAGGCGCTCGAGCGGATCCGGCACGCGCGCGAACAGGATGGACAGAGACCAATAGTCTTTAGCACACTGGTTGAGCCGACACTTCGTGTAATTATTACCAAGGCTGACGCATTACTGTTGGACTGTTTTCATATTTTCACCGAACCCCTTGAAAGGGAATTGGGCATTCCAGCCGAATTGGCAATAGGATTGACCCACGGGATGGTTAATCCTGTTGAATACCATGAACGCATGGATATTGTTAATTTTACATTGTCTCATGATGACGGGATGTCAGTGAAAGATCTTTCCCGCGCTGATATTATTCTTGTAGGTGTTTCGCGCTGTGGTAAAACACCGACTTCCGTTTACTTAGCTTTGCAGTTTGGGATTCGTGCCGCCAACTATCCGCTGCTTCCGGAAGATCTTGCTCTTCCGCACCTTCCGGAGGCGTTGGAGCCGTTTCGTATGCGTCTCTATGGCTTAACAATTGATCCAGACCGGCTGCATCAGGTCCGTAGTGAACGCAAGCCTGGAAGTGCTTATGCCAGTGTGGAAAATTGCCGCTTCGAAGTTGGCAGGGCGGAGCAAATGATGCGTTCCGAGAGAATCCATTTTCTTGACACTACAGCAACTTCTATCGAAGAAATTTCCACCACTATCATGGCTAAGGCCGGTCTAGAGAGGCGCATATACTAGAAATGGTTATTGATACAATTGAAACCAGTTCTCATTGAGGGAAAAGGGAGGATGTCCGTAAGACTGTTTGAATCGATAGTAGGAAGTGAGGGAGTTCTCACGAAGACCGAGGATCTTGCCTTTTACGGCCACGATTGGTGCAAGGAGTTCTCCCCGCGGCCTGGTTGCATAGTGCTTCCGCGCTCGGTTGATGAAGTTACGTCGGTAGTTCATTGCGCGCGGCAACACCGTCTTGCCATAGTTCCATCGGGAGGTCGTACGGGTTTGAGCGGTGGAGCAACCGCAGCAAACGGCGAAGTAGTCGTTTCGCTCGAACGAATGAATAGAGTTCTATCGCACGACCCCGTTGGCATGACTCTTTCTTGTCAGGCCGGTGTAACATTAGAGGCGCTGCGCAACTTTGCCGCCGAGCGGGATTTCTACTACCCCATAGACATTGCCAGCAAGGGATCCTGCCAGATAGGGGGCACCGTGGCGACCAATGCGGGTGGTATTCGAGTAATTCGTTATGGAAATACTCGTGACTGGATACTGGGACTAACAGTGGTGACCGGCGCTGGCGAAGTGCTTCGTCTTAATGGAGCGCTCTACAAAAATCAAAGCGGTTATGACTTGCGGTCCCTCTTTATTGGCTCGGAGGGAACCTTGGGCATTGTCGTGGAGGCGATAGTGAAGTTGGCGCCTCCTCCACCGGAACCTCTTTTAGCGCTTGTGGCTATCGAGGGTCCCGAGAGCGCGCTGGCTATTCTCCAAGAACTTCGATTAACAAGGTTAGGGCTGCAAGTTTTTGAGTATTTTGAGAGCAATGCTCTCACGATGGTATTACAAGCAAGTCCGGGTACGCCAAGGCCATTTCCGGAATCCTATCCGGCCTATGTGCTGATGGAGGTGGAGAAGAGAGGGGCGCAAGATGAAGATCGGCTTCATGAGTTCCTGCATGATGTCAGTCTTCGTGGAATGGCGCGTTCCGTAGTTCTGGCTCAGAATACGAAGCACTACCAAGACTTGATGGGGCTTCGCGAGAGAATTAGCGAATCAATTTCAAAACGCAGCTTTCCGCACAAGAATGATGTATCGGTACCCATCGCTTCATTAGCTGAATGTCTGAGGGAGCTCAAGGCCGCGTTGGCCCGTGGCATGCCGAACAGCGAATCCGTCATTTTCGGGCATTTTGGGGATGGGAACCTGCACATCAATGTGATCAAGCCGGATGATAGTGACGAGAAAAGTTTCATAGAACAGGCGCATGCCATGGATAGAACGGTCTTTGAAATAGTGGCTCGATATTCTGGTAGTGTGTCCGCTGAGCACGGTGTAGGTCTTCTCAAGAAGGATTTTCTTCACTATTCGCGATCGAGTGATGAAATTAGGCTCATGAAAAGTATTAAGAAAGTGTTCGATCCAGATGGTATCATGAATCCGGGGAAAATCTTTGATGAAGCGGGATAGCCTTTTTTAACCATTTCCACGTACTTTGCTCACAGCAAGGCGGTAGACTCCCACTACTTTCATCGCGCGATTCGTTGTCGTAGTTGGAAATACTTTAATAGGAAAATATTTATGGAGGCACACGCCATGGTTGAGTATGGACCGGAGGGAGCATTTCTTAAGCTAGCTAAATCGGGGAGAAGACTTCCCTTGATGCAGGGGCAGAGAACAAAATTAACCAATGTAGCGGGAGCGCATGATGTTGAAATAACATGCAATGGCTCAAGAGTGAACGTGCGTGTGCAAGTTCCGGAGTCATGCGGGCCGTTTAGTTGTCTGCTGGACTTGCAGTCCG
>CAZPBV010000070.1:6251-11763 GCA_964584675.1 uncultured Bdellovibrionales bacterium | reverse complement strand
CGACAGTCCCCCTAAGTCCTTGAGTAAATCAGTAGTTGTCGCACCCTCGGGTTTCGCAACCAAGGCCTCATACACTGCCGTCAAACGAGTAGTTCCCGTTCTCGGAGAAAGACCGGCATGTATCTCACTCAGTTCATCAAAATGCGCTCGCACTTTCTCAAAAAAAGCTTTAAGCCGCATACGTACCGCGCTTTGCCCGATACGAAGCTTCGTTCCGATTTGTTCAAACGTGAGCGCCTCGCCATAGTGCCAGTCTATCAATTGACGTTCTTCCTGAGTGGCGAGAGAAAGAACCATCTTGGTAAGATCTTCTCCATCCACCTGATCAACTCCTGGACAGCGAGGATCCGGCAAATAATCGAAACTAAAATCCAGAACCTCCTTAGGAGCGGCGGTAATAGATTTCCTCCTACCGTCGTTATTGGCGAAACGAGAGCGAATCTCGTCCTCATTTGGAGGGTAGCCGTACTGAGCAAGAAATTGGGAAATTACCCTTTTAACCTCATTAGAACGGGCTCGATCCTCTTTGACCAAAGCATCAAGCTCCCGCAAATAATCGATTACCTCCCCCGCCACTCGACACCTGGCATAGGGCGCGAATGAGGCCACTCCGCGCGATAGGTCGAATTTCTTAATCGCATCAAGCAAGCCTTCAAAGGCCGGGGCGAACAACTCAGCGAACTCCACACTCCGGGGCAATCTGCGAACGATAGGCAAAAGTACCTCAACAACAAGGGGTACGTAAGCCAACGCCACTGCGTTCCGTGCCTCATTAGTTCGAGTAGCGAAATACGACTGCCATAAGTCTTGAATCGGCACTTTTCGGACAGCCGCACCAGGAATAATTGCCTTCAATGCTTTTTCAACCAGGGGCGGAAGGGTAGGCATTTCGCCACTGCCATTCGGTAAATCCAGTCCAGCCTCTGGGCGAAAGGGTTCGCGGTTCCTCCTAACTGGGGCAGCGTGCAATGCAGTCATGACAAAGGAATTCTACCCCTGTCTTTCCCCCTAATCAAAGGGGGCGGTTCTCGACATATCCCCGAAATCGTTCCCCCCGCTCCTCAAAGTCCCTAAACTCATCAAAGCTGGCACTCCCCGGACTGAGAAGCACGACATCTCCGGGGCGCGATGAGCGCAGAGCGGCCTCGGTAGCACTTTGCAAGGTCGGATACACAAGGCAGGGAATTCCTGCCGCCTGACAGTGATTACAAATAATTCTGCCGTCTTTTCCAAAACATATTACCGGGCTGAGCTGTTGAGAGCGAATCTTCAGTTCATCCATGAGAGGTTGCCACGACCCCGCCTTAACAAGCCCGCCCATAAGGATGGCCATGCGCCGCCCCGGGTAGGCGTCGCTAATTGAACATATTGCTGCCAAGCTCGCCGCCACGGTCGTCGACTTGGAGTCATTTATCACCACCACTCCTTGAGGCCCCTCTGAAACCACTTCAAGGCGATGCGCCAGCGGCCGGAAGCTGCGCGCCAAAGCGACACTTTCCGATGGCTCAATTCCCAACATCGCCAAAGACGCTACCGCTGCTGCCACGTTATATCTGTTGTGCCTGCCTATAAGATGCACTCCGGACAGATCAATTCGCCCTGATTCACCAAAAACGCCATGAGTCTCTAACACATCAACGCCATCATGCGGACGATAATCAATTCTTACCTGCGGGTGCTGATAGGAAGAATCGATTGAAGCCCCAACGAAAACCACCTTAGAACTAAGCTTATCGGCGCATGAACGCACGCGCCTATCATCATAGTTCAAAATCGCAGTGTCGGTCTGATCCTGAGAGCTGAAGAGCCGCATTTTGGCGGCGAGATATCTCTCCATGCTGCCATGACGCTCCAAATGGTTATCCGACAAATTGAGCAACACACCAACCTTGGGCCTAACCATACCGCACCCCTCAAGCTGATAGCTTGACGCCTCAACGACGAGAACATCATGCCGCTCGCGCGCCTCTTCCCAGCGGTCATCAAGTCCGGCGAGCACCGGCACCCCGACATTGCCGCAAAGCACCGAGCGTTTTCCAAGTCCGCTCAGCACATGGTGCAAAAGGCTCACGGTAGTGCTCTTGCCGTTACTCCCGGTAACCGCCACTACCGGGATACCATAGAGCTGCAAACCGACCTCCAACTCGGTCGCCAGAAGAACTCCGCGCCGGGCAAGGGCGGCATAAATGGCGGACTCATGTGCAATGCCGGGGCTTACCATGCCAAGCGCAATGTCTTTGACATGCGGCGCGACCGCTTCCCCGTCGATATCAAAGAAAACTTTTGCTCCCGCATCTCTCAGTGCGTTAATCTCCGCGTCATATCCAATCTTGCGACTATATTCATTCTGCGGCAATCGCTCGACACACACCACCTCCGCTCCGGCTCGCCTAAAGAAGCGGGCAGTCTCAATCCCGCTAATTCCCATGCCAATAACAAGCACTCGCAACTGGTCCCGGCTGATTTGCCGCACCAACGATCGAAAATCCATGAACTACCTCAACTTAAGGGTTGTCAACGACAAGAGCGCCAAGACAATCGAAATTATCCAAAATCGCACAATGATCTTTGGTTCGGCCCAGCCTTTCAGCTCAAAATGGTGGTGAATAGGCGCCATCCGAAAGATGCGCCGCTTGGTCATCTTGTAATAGTAACGCTGAATCAAAACGGAGAGAGCTTCAATCACAAAAATTCCGCCCGCCACAACCAAAACAAGTTCATGCTTCACCGCTACCGCAACAAAACCAAGCACCCCGCCCAAAGCCAATGCGCCGATGTCGCCCATAAAGACCTGGGCTGGAAAAGTATTGTACCACAGGAAGCCAAGACCACCCGCCACCACTGCTGCCAGCACGATACTCAGCTCGCCCACACCGCCAACATGGGGGACCGCGAGATACTCGGCTATCTTCACATTGCCGCCCAGGTAAGCAAAAATAGCGTAGGTTCCCGCCACCGTCATCACCGGGCCAATGGCAAGACCGTCGAGCCCATCGGTTAAATTCACCGCATTGGAGGTTCCCACAATCACCAAGGCCGCAAAGGGAACAAAAAAGAAGCCCAGTTCCAGAGAGTATTCTTTAAAAAAAGGAAAGCTCAGTTCCGATCCAAAGCCCCACCACCACAATGCCGCTACCGAAGAAACCGCAAAGAAACTCTGCCACACCAACTTGGACCGCTCACTCAATCCTTTTGAATTCTGCTGATTAACCTTGCGCCAGTCGTCGATAAAACCGAGCGAGGCGAACCCCGCCAATACAAACAACGACAGCCACACAAAACGGTTTGATAAATCGGCAAAGAGGAGCGTGGCAACCAAGACCGCCACAACAATGACAAGCCCTCCCATCGTGGGGGTTCCGCTCTTTGTAAAATGATCTTTGGGGCCGTCATCTCGAATAGGCTGTCCCTTCACCCCGAGAGCCTTGAGCTTTCGAATAAAAGCAGGCTCGAGCAGCAGCACAAAAACAAAGGCGAGCAGAAAAGCCATCATGGCTCGAAAGGTCTGATACCGAAACACATTGAGCCAGCTATAGTCTTCGCGCAGTGAATAGAGAAAATAGTACAGCATCTCAAGAAGATAGCAGGTCTGCTGCGTGCTGAAAACTGGTCGTCCCTAAGCGCAGATCTGAAGCAATTCCGACCATATTCAGGATATAGAGTATATGGAAGCATACAAACTTCGCTTACCGGAAAATCAAGGGGATAATTTTTCCGCGACTTCCGGGTTCATGCCTCGGAGGATAAAGGTTTACTCTACCCCGTCCTCATACGCTCTGCGCGAGCTGCGCCGCGATGGCCGGTTGGCGCTAGAAAAGGTATGGGCCGAGGAGGACAATAGAGAATTTTCTCAAGACAAGAATTCCATTACCCCTTTTCCGCTTGCGCCAGCAAAGCGGTAACAACCCTATCGAGCCCAATCCCCCGAGAGCCTTTGACAAACACCACATCCCACGCCACAGCCCGGGCGTTTTGGGCGGCGCAAGCAACATCCAAAGTATGGTAACTCTCCGTCCCAAGTGTCGCGCATACGTCTGAAAACGTTTTTGCTGCCGGACCAACCGCTATGACACATTCTGCTCCTACGGTGGCGGCGAGTTCTCCTATGCGGCGATGATTCTCTTCAGAAAACTGCCCCTGTTCGAGCATGTCTCCTAAAACAAGCACAACGCGCTTGCCGCTTGCTACCACATCACGCGCAAGCTCAAGCATGGAACTCATCGAAGCGGGGTTTGCATTGTAGGAATCGTCAATAACTATTCTGCCATCTGCAAGCTCATGCTGGTTGAGGCGCATGAGAGGAGCTCGAAAAGCTTCGAGCGCTCGAGCTATGTCAGCCAATTCCAAAAACGGCAGGAGCGTCTTGCAGCTCAAGGCCGCGCACGCCGCATTGGACGCGTACTGCCTTCCCATAACGGACATCCGCACCGGCACTTCTTCGGAGAATAGGCGCAAAACAAAGGAGATCCCGGTAAGCCCCTGCGACTCAATTTGCTTTACCTGACAATCAACCTGGTCAGAGCAACCAAAAAATAGAGCTTTATGCCGAGAAGATAGCTTGCTCCATTCCGAACGTAACACGTCCGCCTCATCGTTCATGATGAGAGTCCCATCAGGCGCAAGGCCCTCAATTATCTCCAGTTTAGCTCTCGCAATGGCATCGATGCCGGAAAAATGCTCGATGTGAGCCGGAGCAATGGCGGTGATGGCCGCAACATTTGGCTCGGCGATGCGTGTCAAATCGGCTATCTCGCCCGCATGGTTCATGCCCATTTCAATGACCGCCCATTGGTGCTCGCGGTGCATTTGGGAAACGGTATAAGGCACCCCAACATGATTATTGAAAGATTTCTGAGCATACGTGCCGGGGCCGGCCGAAAGTAGAATAGCGGCGCACAGTTCCTTCACCGTCGTTTTTCCAACCGATCCGGTAACGGCAAGCACCGGCAGCTTGGTTTCTCTGCGCCACCAGCGCGACAGGTCCCACAAAGCCCGCAAGCTATCGGGGACTTGCAAGAGATTTTCAGCATACGGCGACGAGGCAAGAAGACTGGAATCCTCAACTACGGCAAGGGCGGCCCCACGCTCAAATGCCTGCGAAAGAAACAACTGGCCATGCGCCTGTTCTCCCTTGAGGGCGATAAACAATTCGCCCCCCTGAATCCGTCGTGAGTCATACTCCAATCCGCGAAATACCCGCTTACGATTGCCGCAGTCAGCAGGGACCGCGGCGCCAATTATTTCGGCAAGCTTTTCGTGAGAAGTTGTAATGCTCATGAACGATTCAGGAAGAAGTTTCGCACTTCTTCCTGGTCCGAGAAATGCCGTTTTTCATGCCCCACAATTTGATACTGCTCGTGCCCCTTGCCGGCAATAAGGACCACATCCTGGCAGCCGGCCCCGTGAAGGGCGGCCGCTATGGCTTTCCGCCTATCAACTTCAATCAGCGCGTGTTCTCTCATATGTGCGCCCGGGGAGCCTGACAAGATATCGTCAATAATCGCTTGCGGGT
>CAZPBV010000070.1:935-6241 GCA_964584675.1 uncultured Bdellovibrionales bacterium | reverse complement strand
GGAGGTAATGACGATCCGGTCGGCATGAACTGAAGCAACCGATGCCATCATCGGCCGCTTTCCCCTGTCGCGATCGCCTCCGCAGCCAAAGACAACCCATAGGTCTCCAGTCGTGATCTCGCGCAGACTCGTCAGCGCGCGCTCGAGGGCATCCGGAGTATGACAGTAATCCACAAACACCCGAACCCCGGAATCTTCCCCAAATCCCTCCAGGCGACCCGGCACGTGCGGAATCTCAGAAAGCAACCGCACGCAATCTGCCAACGAAATGTCGAGCGCCAGGAGTGCGGACGTAGCTGCCGCCACATTATAAGCATTGTGAATACCGATAAAGGGCGAATGCACCTTCTCCACCCGACCTCCATATGCAAGCGTGACTTGCGAGCCTCGCGCATCTTGTTCGAACCCCTGTATGCGCACGACGCTGCCGTCTTCCTGACCAAAAGAAAATTCTCGCAATCCGGCATCTTTCATATCCAAAATGAGACGCCGCCCATACGGACAGTCGCTATTCACAACCGCCCCGCGAGGTCTTTTTGAGGAATTCCCTAACAGAGAGAAAAGGTGCCGCTTAGCCGCAAAATATGCCTCCATGTCGGCGTGATAATCGAGGTGATCTCGGGTGAGATTCATAAAAATCGCCGCGTCAAAGTCTATATTCTCCACTCGCAATTGATCGAGCGCATGTGAAGAAACTTCCAGCACCGCTGCCTGTTTCTGGTTACGGTGAGCTTCTGCCAGCGTCTTCTGAATGGTAAGAGCATCGGGAGTTGTCAAACTGTCTTCGGTAATAACTTTATCGGCGTACGCAATGCCCAATGTTCCCAGGCGGACACTGGGGACCCCATAACGCTGCAGAGCATGAAAGAGAATCCAATTGGTAGTTGTTTTCCCATTGGTACCGGTGACACCAATAACACGCAGCTTGCGGCTTGGTGAGTCATACTGCCAGTCAGCCAGCAGGCTCAGAGCCCGGCGGGTATCGGCAATTTCCAGCAGAGGAAAGTTGTGACCTTGAAAACGCCGACCAGAACTGACCACAGCAGCAGCCGACCCGCGCGCCAGCGCCTGTTCCACAAAATCGTGACCATCGTGAGAAGTGCCTTCAATGGCGATATAGAGGCTATCCGAATCAGCATCATCTCCGCGAACCGTTACCCGCGACACGCGTCGATCGAGCGGCACCGGCCCGCAAGGACGAGCTCCCAGTCGAAAAGCAAGTTCTCCGAGCGTGTGTTGAGCAAGGCCAAAGATCTGCATGCGCCCTGTGTTTTAGCCGCACCGGTATTATTTCACAAGCGACCCTATGATAGGCTGATGAAAGACAGAAAGCCGCCAGCGCTTCAGCTGCGTACTGCCCGAATCTCGCTATCGTCGCAGGGAGTCTCATCCTCATGCTGACCGCCCCGGCGTTTGAGGCCATACTCGGTCGTCAGAGAATGTAAAATCCTCTGCATGGCGCGCTGGAATACCGGTGCTGCAACCGACCCGCCGTAAATACTCTTGGCGTGCGGCTCATCGACAGTCACTATCATGCTTAAAATTTGCGGCACGCCAAGCGAAGTAGCGTCAACAAACCCGACAAAGGACGCGATATAGGCCCCAGCCTGGTATCCTCTGCCTCCGACACGGGCCTTCTGCGCCGTGCCGGTCTTTCCACCAACTCGCACTCCGGCGATCATTGCCTTGGATCCAGTCCCATGTTCATCCTCGACAACTCCATACATCATCTCTTGCACCCGTTGGGCCGTAAGACGAGATAAAATTCTTTTCGGATGAGGACTCTGTTCGCTCTTAATAATTGAAAGGTTAGGCAACAACCCGCCGTTGGCGATCGCCGATACTGCCCGCACTACCTGCAAGGGGGTCACCGCAATTCCTTGACCAAAAGAATGAGTCGCAATATCAACGGTAGCCCAGCGGGAAGGCTGGCGCAAAATTCCACGAGTATCGCCCGGCAACCCTAAACCCGAAGAGTGACCGAACCCAAACTCTTCAAGGTGTTCATACAGGAGATCTTTTCCAAGACGAAAGCCAACCTTCGTCATGCCTATGTTCGACGAGCGCACCACAATGTCACGGAAACTCAAAATGCCGTAAGGATGCACATCCCGAATCGTGTGCCTTCCCACCTTAAAGCGCCCCTGTTCGCAATCAAACATATCACTGGCACGCACAACGTTCTCTTCAATAGCCGCAGCGGCTACGAGTGGCTTCAGAATGGAACCCGGCTCAAATACCGACTCAACAGCCAGGTTCTTGAGGGCATGGCGATTGGGCACCGCATCGCTATTAAAATTAATGGCGGGAGCCTGTGACATGGCAAGAATCTCGCCAGTCTCAGCGTTCATGAGGAGTGCCATGGCGCCTTTAGCCTTTGCGTTCTTTCGTCCAACCTCAAGCTCCTCGTCGACAATTGATTGAAGACCGGCATCGATGGTCAAGGTGAGAGACTCTCCTCGTGGAGGCTGTAGTCCATCGGGAAACTCGGTAGAGTTTTGAATGACATTGCCCCGGGCATCTCGAACTACCTTGGTGCTAATACCTTGGCGCTGCAAATGCTTTTCATAGACCGCCTCTATGCCAGACAGCCCGGAGCCATCCATTCCCACTTTGCCTATGAGAGCGCTGGCCGCCGTATTGTAAGGATAATAGCGCCGGGACTCTAGAACATAGCCCACCCCGGAAAGCTGTTGAGCCATTACCCCATCCACCACGGCACGCGGCACTTGGCGCTTGATCCATACAAACGGTTTGGGCTGATTAAGCCGTTCCTGCACCACTTGCTCCGACATGGCGAGTGCGCCCGCCAACACCTTAGCAACCTGCCCCTTGTGTTCTACTTGCCGGGGACGCACATAGAGGGATCCGGCAGGCACAGATACCGCCATAAGCTTGCCGTTTCGATCGTAAATCGGCCCCCGTTCTGAGGCTAACTCAATTTCAGTCACATGCTGCTTCACCGCCCAGTCAGACCATCTTTCAACGTCCGTAATCTGGAGGCTGACCAGACGTGCCACGAGAAGCAGAGACCATAAGACTGCTCCAACGGCGATAAAGCGTACTCGCACTCTGCGCGCCTTGGGACTGACGATCTCTTTGACCGCGCTCCGTTCCTGTCCGGAAAAATCAAAACCAATACAACGCGGCGGCATGCGGACCATAGATATCCTCCTTACTCGCGATACGTAATCTTTCGGGCACGACGAGCGTCCAACGGCAGGAGTGCCAACCGTTGTTCGGCCATACGCTGCAAATTGTCGGTGCGTAGCAGTATCGATCGCTTCAACTCAAGCTCGCGCCTCTGCATGTCAAGCTCTATGGTAACCTGACGCTCGCGCGCCAGAGCATACCCCACTTCGGTGGTGGACATTTTAAGCCACACCTTTGCTGACAGGGTAACCAACAAAAACAACACCGTCGCCACTTGAAGACGAAGGGGCACATAGATGCGCTTTCGAGTGTATACACATTGATAGTCAAGACAAACTGCCATGAATCGCTCCCGCTTCCCTATACAAACTCAAACACCCGCAAACTGGCGCTGCGCGCGCTAGCGTTGCGGGCTATCTCTTTCTGACTCGCTCGAATGCCCTTTGGCGTTAATAGCTTTCCAAGCGACTTCGCTTTCCCGCTCTGCTGGGGCCACCACGCAGGAGCATCGTCGGCCGATTGCCAGAAGCGCATGCGCCGCGTTACCACCGTCTCCTCGATTGAATGAAACGTAATCACCGCCAAACGACCTCCGGATTCCATCATGGACGGAATTTCATCAAGCAACGCTGTCATTTCCTCCAATTCGTTATTGACTGCCATGCGAAGAGCCTGAAAAGGCACCGTTGCCGGATGAACAGTACGCTTGGAACTCTTTCCATAGGCGGCTTTGGCAATAACCGATGCCAGTTGTTCGCTTGTCTCAATCGGGCGAGCCCGAACAATCGCGGCAGCAACAGCGCGAGCTTCACGCCCAACCCCGCCCTCTTTGAGCAATCGAAACAACTCCCCTTCCCCGATTTCATTGACCAAATCACGAGCGTCTACTCCCACGCTCGTATCCATGCGCATATCGAGCGGCCCCTTCTGGTGAAAAGAGAATCCGCGCTTACCAAGCAGTTGATCGGTAGAAACGCCTAAGTCGGCAACAGCGCCACGAATCGAATGTTGCGGCACAAACTTGTGAAGCTCGGAAAATCTGGCATGGTGAAGCTCAGCTCTATTGCCGTAGGACGACAACCGCACACGAGCCCGTTCCAAGGCCTCCCCGTCCCTGTCGGCCCCAATGACGCGATTTTCGGCATGCGCATCGAGTAACGCGCAGGTATGTCCCGCCCCTCCCACGGTACAATCGAGATAGACGCCGGGTTCACGCGCCTGAATCATCTCGACCACCTCATCAACAAGAACAGGAATATGCTGTGTGATTGCATTGCTACTCATGCCCTTTACAAATCAACATCGGAAAATGTTTCAGGATTCGCCATCAGGGCCTCTTCGGCCGCCTCAAATATGGTGTTCCATACTCGGGAGTCCCAAACACGAAACCCGTGAATGGATGAAGTAAAGGTGACGTCTCGTTCTATCCCGGCGTAAGCCCGCAAATACGCGGGGATGAGGATTCGACCGCTTGAATCGAGCGCACACTCGGTAGCGCGGCTCAAGTAATAATTCTCAAGCTTGTGCAACTTGGGATTGAAGCGGCTCTTTTGGCGTAATTTGTTTTCAAACTCCGTCCAAGCACTAACGGAAAACCCTTCTAAGCAACGAGCACCGTCCGAAATATAGTTTGTTAAGACCACAGCAGGTTGCGCAGCAGACTCCAAATTGCGCCTAAACTCAGACGGCAAACTCACTCTCCCCTTGTCATCGATGGTATGGCTGTAGTTGCCACGGAATGACCCAATGTCCCCCTGTCCCACTTCTCTCAAGTCCCTGCCAGAAACCACAGAAAGTCGCCCCACATTGACCAATTTATGCCACTTAATCCCACCTTATTACACTCCATGCAACTACCCGTCAATACTAAATAAATCATAAGCTATCGAATACACTTATAGTTTTAAGTGACTTAAACATTGTTACCTGACAAAATATTAACATTTCAACAAGTTAGGACAGGGGCCGAGCAGAAGATGAACAAAGATAAACAAATGAGTGCTGTTGTTGATTAAAATATTCTCGACAGAGGACTTTGGCGACTTCTCGGGCGCCGGATTGTGATTGGTGCGCGAATTGTTCTATTCGACAGTCACGCTTTTAGCGAGATTGCGCGGAAGGTCGACATCGGTGCCGTTAAAGACCGCCACATG
>CAZPBV010000070.1:0-925 GCA_964584675.1 uncultured Bdellovibrionales bacterium | reverse complement strand
AATGGGGGTGACAAACTCGTGCACGTGGGGAAGCTCTACGATGGCGCGAGCCACCCGTCGAAGTTCGGGATGCGCAGCAACGTCAGTAACAGCAATGATTTGCCCGCCGCGAGACTCCACTTCTTTAAGGTTTGACATGGTTTTTTCAAACAGCACGTCTGACTTGTGAATAACCACCACTACCGGCATGTCCTCGTCAATAAGAGCGATCGGGCCGTGCTTCATTTCACCGGCCGGGTAGCCTTCAGCATGAATATACGAAATCTCCTTCAGCTTGAGTGCCCCCTCAAGGGCCACCGGATAGCAAATGCCGCGGCCAAGAAACAAGAAACCGCGCGCGCGATGAAAAGCCCGCGCGACCGACTCAAGGAGTCGGCTCGTTTTGAGCGCTTCATCAACACAGGACGGAACATGAAAAAGAGCCTCTATCAATTGATGGGTTTGCTCGTGAGAAACGTGCCCGCGTTTGAGTCCGACGTCCATGGCCACGAGCAGCGCCGCCACCAACTGCGTCGTAAAAGCCTTCGTTGACGCAACACTAATCTCAGGGCCGGCATGAGTAAAAAGGGTAGAAGAAACCTTTCGCGCCAATGAAGATCCGAGGACATTGCATATCGCCAAGGTTCGCGCCCTCTTTCCTTGTTTACCGCCTGAAACGAGCTCAATAGCCGCGAGCGTGTCGGCTGTCTCTCCGGACTGAGATATGGCAACAACCAGGGTATGTTCGTCGTAGAGGCCGCTGCGGTAGCGAAATTCAGAAGCGTAATCCACCTCACAGGGAATGCCGGTTAGTTCTTCAAAATAAAACTTTGCCACCAAGCACGCATGCCACGCCGTGCCGCACCCAAGGAGGATAATACGATTGATACCGGCAATATCCTTGTGAGACAGCTCTAATTCCGAAAGGCTTGGCGCCCACTCGCCT
>CAZPBV010000069.1:4092-11956 GCA_964584675.1 uncultured Bdellovibrionales bacterium | reverse complement strand
GCCGGTCGTCCAGCGAGCTAACGTGCGACGCCAGATCCTGAATCGCATGCAGCAGTTCGACCCCTTCTTTCATCGGCTTTTGAAAAGCTTTGCGACCGGAAATAAGCCCCATCCCGCCGCCGCGCTTATTAATGACAGCCGTACGCACAGCCTCGCGCACATCATTCTTTCCCGAACCCCCGCCTGAGTTAATAAGACCAATCTTGCCCATGTAACTATTGGCAACTTGATAGCGACACAAGTCGATCGGATGCTCGGTGCAAAGATCCGAATACATGCGCTCATCAAGCTTACCATAGCTCGAGCTGCCGGCATTAAGCGCCTTAAAGCCGCCATTGGTCTCCGGGAGCTTCTGTTTGACAATGTCAGCTTCAATGGTAGCCCCCAAATGATCTGCCTGGCTGGTGAGGTCAGCCGAAGCCTCGTGATTCACTCCCCCAACCTTAAAACTGTTATTTCGCAAATAACACCACAGTACCGTTGCCATGCCGTGCCGATGCGCTTCAGAAAAGGCTCGCGACACTTCCACTATCTGGCGAGAAGACTCAGGCGAGCCGAAGTAAATTGTCGCGCCAACGGCAACGCAGCCCATGTTCCACGCGTCCCCTACTTGTGCAAACATGACCTGGTCAAACTTATTGGGGTAGGTAAGGAGCTCATTATGATTGAGCTTCAGCATGAACGGGATTTTGTGGGCATACTTTCGCGCCACAAGGCCAAGCACACCATAGGTAGAGGCTACGGCGTTACACCCGCCCTCAATAGCAAGTTTGACAATGCTTTCAGGGTCAAAGTAAGTGGGATTTTTTGCAAATGAAGCCCCGGCAGAATGTTCAATACCTTGATCCACCGGCAGAATAGATAAGTATCCGGTGCCCGCCAAACGACCGCATGAAAACATCGACTGTAAGGACCTCAGTACCAACGGGTTCCTGTCTGATGTCACAAATACTCGGTCCACGATATCCGGACCAGTAATAGTCAATTGGTCCTTAGAAATCGTGGTACAGCGATGCTCAAGAAGCGAGCGGGCTTCATCTCCCAGAATTTCCGCAATTTGACTAGTTGAAAGTGTCATATTCCCCCTCAATACATACACGAAGTTAACTTCTTTTCCTGAAACTGCTTCGCCAACCCTGACTTCTCAACAGCCCGAGTCCGGGCTAACTGTTATTACTCAAGAAATGCCGACCGTGGGCGTTTCTTGAGTCGCTCCAAACCGCTCGCAAACTCAGGGCAGCGAAAACCCTTGGGACCATCACATCCCGCCTTTGCATACCGAGCCACAGCGTAGTCTACGCCGTAACGAAGCGCAAAAACAAGGCTACCCCAGCACCTGAAATGAACGTTAAGTCATCAGCAGATGGACAACTTTTGCCTCGACATGCCATCACGTCTTTGGGATATCACGCCATTTCTGCTATGCTCTCCGGCACACGGACGTTAAAGCTTAGTCTATGCCGCACTATATTTATTTCAATACAACCAATGTTTTTTTGATCGAATCTTCTACCCCACTGTCGCACCAGGCGACTGAGAAGCTTACCTGGGTGTTGCAGGCTACTCCCTGCCAGGATGCGTGTTTGTCCGGGCATTTCATTGGGCCGCGAAAAGAAATGGTGTCCCCGTGGTCAACCAATGCCTGCGACATTTTAAGGAACATGGGTATACCAGGCATTCTGAGAGCTGAAATATTTGAGCACTTCCTCGCGTGCGCCGACAGCTTTGATCCCATGCTGCAAGCGGAGTATCACGAAATCTCAAGTTCCTCACTGCAGGTCGACCTTGAACCCCGGCCTCCGTTCGCTGTGGGTGACATCGCTGAATTTAATGATACCGCCGGTTTGGCACTCTCTGAGGATGAGATTGCATTTCTTGAGGATCAGCGTCGAATCCTGGAACGAGAATTTACGGACTGCGAGCTATTTGCCTTTGCTCAAATCAACTCCGAGCACTGCCGCCATAAGATTTTTAATGGGAAATTTATAATCGATGGCGTTGAACAGAAAACTTCTCTCTTTGGACTCATCAAAGAGACGACCGCTCGAAGCGGGTCAAAGGTGGTCTCTGCCTACAAGGATAACGTTGCCTTTCTTAAAGGCCCCCCGGTATGCCGCTTTGCTCCCGTGGACGGCTCACTTCCATCGCTTTATCAGATGGGGAAATTAGACAGTGTCATTTCTATCAAAGCTGAGACGCATAACTTTCCCACTACAGTGGAACCATTCTTTGGAGCGTCAACGGGAACCGGAGGAGAGATTCGAGATCGCTTGGCGGGAGGCCAAGGCGGCATTCCACTTGTAGGAACGGCTGTATACATGACTGCCTATCCCCGCGTGGCAGGGAGTTTTGTCCACTCGATGCCCCGAGCCCCCCGGGCCCGTCCTTGGAAATACCAATCTCCCGAGCAAATTTTAGTTAAAGCTTCAAACGGAGCTTCAGATTTTGGAAACAAGTTTGGGCAACCCCTCATTACCGGTTCCGTCCTGACCTTTGAAGGAGAGAGTCTCCATGGCTTTTACGGTTTCGACCGCTGCATCATGCTCGGCGGGGGTGTCGGCTATACCGCCGACTCCCAGGCCCGCAAGCTTCCTGCACAACCAAATGACATGGTGGTACTCTTGGGAGGAGATAACTACCGCATCGGCATGGCGGGAGGATCGGTGAGTTCGGTAGCTACAGGCGCCTATTCCCGCGAGTTGGAGTTGAGCGCCGTGCAGCGCGCCAACCCGGAAATTCAAAAGAGAGTATACAATGCCATTCGCTCGCTTGTCGAGTTGGCCCGCAATCCAATAAAAATCATCCATGATCATGGGGCCGGAGGGCATGTCAATTGTTTTTCAGAATTACTGGAAGAGCTGGGTGGGCGCATTCAGATTGCATCACTTCCGTTGGGCGATAGGACACTCTCTCTTCGCGAAATCCTCTGTAATGAATCTCAAGAACGAATGGGACTCATCGTTAGTCCCGAAGACGTTGAAACTCTTCGCGCCGTTTGCGAACGGGAACGGGCACCCCTCTATATCGTCGGTGTTATTGATGGCAGCCATGCGGTGACTTTTGAGGCGGCCGACGGCAGCACGCCGTTTGCGATGCCGACGAATGCGCTGTTTGGAGCGCCACCGCGGACGGTTATCAGGGACTCTTCCCAGGACCCAACAACGGAGGTAGTTGAGCCGGCGGCGCACTTCAAGGATCCCGCCGAATTTTGGCAGACTCTCAGACAAGTTTTTGCGCTTGAGTCTGTTGGGTGTAAGGACTGGCTTACCAACAAAGTTGACCGCTGCGTTACCGGGCACGTAGCACAGCAACAGTGTGTCGGTCCGTTGCATCTCCCACTGAGCAATGTCGGCGTGGCCGCTCTTGACTATGTCTCGCAGCGAGGCGTGGCTACTGCCATCGGATCCGCTCCGATTATCGGCATTCTGGATGAGCGCGCTGGAGCCGTAATGAGCGTGGCTCGCGCACTCACGAACATTATGTGGGCTCCGCTTGACGATGGGTTGTCCTCTGTCGCACTGAGCGCCAACTGGATGTGGCCATGCAAGCAGCCGGGAGAAGATGCGCGGCTATACCGAGCGGTCGAAGCGCTTGCTCGCTTCTCTATAGCGCTTGGCATCCCGGTGCCGACCGGAAAAGATTCGCTATCAATGACCATGAAGTACCATGATTCTCTTCAAGTAAAGGCGCCCGGCACCGTAATCGTTTCGGCAGCTGCGCCGGTGAACAAGCACGTGCTTACCGTAACCCCTGACTTGGTACAACGTGTAGACAGCTCGCTCGTGTTCATCGATTTCTCGGGCGCGCGGCAGGTTCGCGCGCCACGACTGGGGGCAAGTGCACTTGCTCAGACACAACACGCCTTGGGATCGAGCGCTCCGACAGTAGAAGATCCCCACTACTTCTCACAGTGCTTTTCTTTGATTCAGGATTGGGTTTGTTCCGGTAAAATATTGGCCGGTCACGACATTTCAAACGGCGGTCTTATCACCACCATCTGTGAAATGGCTTTTGGCGGAGAGACGGGGGTTCATATCAGGAACCTGTCCGTCCCAGCGCTGTTTTCGGAAAGTCCGGGGGCAGTCATTCAAGTGCCCCAGTCCGAACTGAGTGCTATGTGCAGTAGTTTGTCTCAGAGGGGAATTCAATACTCGACTATTGGTTCCGTGATACCAGAGAAAACGATCCGCTTCGATCTCGAGAACATGACAACCTCCTGCCCGCTTGATGAACTTCGTAAGGCATGGGTGGAGCCCTCCCATCGGCTTGATCTGCTGCAAACAAAGCCCGCCCAGGCGCGCGAACGGTTGGAGACTCTGGGCCGTTTTCCCCTCGATTATCGATTTCCAAAGAACTTTGATGGACTGCTTACTACCCACGGATGCCGCTTTGACTCTCAGGGTGATGAACGTCTAACAGCGGCGGTGATTCGAGAACAAGGAACCAACGGCGAGCGCGAACTGGCCTTTGCCCTTTTTGCCGCCGGCTTTAAGGTGCGAGACGTTACCATGACCGATTTACTGAGTGGCAGGGAATCTCTTACCGACGTGCATTTTGTTGGATTCCCCGGTGGTTTTGCTAATAGCGACGTGCTCGGGTCGGCCCGAGGATGGGCCGGATCGTTTAAATACAATTCGCGCGCGCTTGATGCGCTCACCAGTTTCATGCGGAGGCCCCATACCCTCTCTGTCGGCATATGCAACGGTTGTCAGCTCATGGTGGCGCTTGACCTTCTGTATCCTGAACACCAAAAGAAAATGGCCATGCTCCACAACCGCTCGGGAAAGTTTGAGAGCGCGTTTATCCCCCTGGAAATTAACGCAACAAAGAGCATTATGTTACAGCCACTCATTGGGACTAAACTAGGCATTTGGGTTGCTCATGGTGAGGGACGCTTCTCTCTCCCTGAAGGTGAACACGCCTACGATATTGCCGCTCGCTATGTCACTTCGTCCTATCCCGCCAATCCGAACGGCTCGGATTATAATGCGGCCGCCGTGTGCTCGGCAGACGGAAGACACCTTGCCGTTATGCCCCATCTTGAACGCTCATCCCTCCCGTGGCACTGGGCTCACTATCCTTTTGATTTGAAAAAGACCCATCAAGTAAGCCCTTGGATGCTGGCATTTGTTGCTGCAAGACACTGGATAGAATCACGCGTCTAAATTAGCCAACCGCGAAAGCCCCATGAGCGAAAAGCAAGAAATCTCCCATTCAACCCTGAGAGATAATCTCGATCTTATCTGCCTTGGATCCAAGAAAATCTATCTGGTCGGAACAGCCCACGTCAGCGCCGCCAGTGTCGTACTGGCCGAGGAAACTATTCGCGAGATTCAACCGAGCACCGTCGCCATAGAACTGTGTGAGTCACGCTACCGGTCGCTCAAGGACCCAGAACGTTGGAAAAACACCGATATTGTTCAGGTAATCCGATCGGGCCGAGCCTACGTTCTCATGGCCCAACTGATGTTGGCAGCCTTTCAGAAAAAGCTGGGGGAACATCTGCAAGTGAAACCCGGGGCCGAAATGATGCGCGCCGCGCAGGTAGCGGAAGAACTCGGTTGTGCGGTGGTGCTGGCGGACCGCGATGTGACGGTTACTCTCAAACGGACTTGGGCCTGCCTAGGACTGTGGTCGATGTGCAAGGTATTTGGGAGCATGGTAGCCGGACTATTTGCTGAAAAAAAGATTGCAGCCGAAGAAATTGAGCGCCTCAAATCTGCGGATGCGCTCGATGAATTAATGCGAGAGTTTTCGGAAGCGCTGCCGGAGGTGCAAGGAGCGCTCATAGATGAGCGTGATCAATATCTGGCCGCCTCGCTGATGGGCGCGCCGGGAGATACCGTCGTTGCCGTGGTTGGGGCCGGGCATGTTCCAGGAATAATTCGATACCTCGGAAGTGCGATCTCAAGGAGCGACCTTGAGGTGGTTCCACCGCCTCGCCTCCTGGTGCGAGCCATTGGATGGACCATTCCAGCAATTGCGATAGCGTTACTCGTTTATGGATTCTTCGCATCGGGAGCCCGCGCTAGCCTAGATCTCGTATCAGCGTGGATTTGGGTGACGGGAGGATTCGCCGCCCTTGGAGCAGCACTGGCGCTTGGTCACCCTCTCACCGTCCTATCCGCTTTTGTTGCGGCGCCTATCACCACCATACATCCATTTTTAGCCTCCGGATGGGTGGCCGGATTAGTCGAGGCGCTGATCCGACGCCCGCGAGTTTCAGACCTCGAGACCATTGCCGATGACATGGGAACGTTGCGCGGATGGTTACGAAACCGCGTCAGCAAAGTCCTTCTCATCATGGCGCTGACCAATCTTTTGGGCACTGTTGGCGCTTTAGTGGGGATTAAGGTGGTAGCTTCTATGCTCGGGGCCTGATATACTAGCGAGCGGCAAAAATGCCCGGTTCGAGAGGTCCAACTCTGGTTGATTTCGGCCGTTCGACAAAAACCGGTCGCCGCCATACTAGCCATGTCGAATAAACCTTCGCATAGAAAGTTCTTTCAAAGTGTCATTCGGCAGGAGGCCCAGGCACTGGAGCAGTTAGCTTCCGCCCTCGATGACAACCTTGAATCGGTTGCTGTTGAGTCTGTTGTTAAAGAAGTGTTGTCTCTGTCTTCAGCGGGACGGCTGGTGGTTTCCGGAATTGGCAAAACAGGTTTTATTGCCATGAAAATATCCGCCACGTTTTCCAGTATTGGCGTGCCGTCTTTTTTCCTTCATCCGGCGGAGGCATTTCACGGCGATCTTGGCCGCATTACTGATAAGGACTGTGTACTCCTTCTGTCATACTCGGGAGAAACAGAGGAGGTGTTACGCCTCATCCCGCACCTGCGGCGGGTGGGCTGCCGGTTGATCGCTATTACGGCAAATACCGGCTCGACCCTTGGACGGCGCTGCGATTTTGTCATTGCTATTGGCACTACCGAGGAGGCGGGCCCACTGGGACTGGCTCCGACAACCAGTACCTGCATGATGTTAGCGGTGGGCGATGCTCTGGCGATGACAGTCTTGCGCGAGCGAGAGCTTCCACGAGAGCAGTTTGCTTTTTATCACCCGGGCGGGGCGCTAGGCCGAATGCTAAGCCTGGTTTCCGAAATCATGAGAACCGGGGATGAACTATGTATCGTACATGAAGAGAGCACGGCACGCGATGTCCTGCACGCCATAACTCTCACTAAGGGGCGGCCGGGCGCCGCTGCGATCGTAAATTCTTCCGGGGTCTTGCGAGGAGTTTTCACGGACGGAGATTTTCGGCGCTGCATTGACAAATCCACCTCCTTCCTCGATCGCCCTATTCGAGAAGTCATGGGCGCAGCACCCAAGACTACTACGCCCGAGGTCCTTGCCGAGGAGGCGCTAAAAACCATGAATCACTTTAATATTGACCAGGTTATCGTGGTTGATAGCGCGCAGAAGCCGGTAGGGATGGTTGATATTCAGGACATCTTGCGCTTGGGCTAACCTGGACTTCTCACCAGCCGAAGTCCGGGTTAGGTGTTACTTCTCAAGCTCTAACAAGATTCTGCCGTCATTAACAATGACGGCAGTTTTACCGTTTGGGGAGAGTTATATGGGAACGATCAGGCGGCTTAGTCTGCTTGCCTGCACTATCATTTTCGTTTTCCAGTTGCGCCCAAACGCGCGCGCTGACAATACGCAGAGAGAACAATCGTTCGGAACGACGCAATATTATCCGCCATTATCCACTCCGCCTGCGCAAGCATCTCTTGCCCCGGGAATTGAACAGAAAGAACTTGGCGACAGCGCGGGCGCTCTCATTTTGCGCGACGCAGCAAATGGGGGAGCCTCAGTTCAAATTGTCAGTAGCACCGGACCGCTAACCATCAAAGTACTCTCG
>CAZPBV010000069.1:0-4082 GCA_964584675.1 uncultured Bdellovibrionales bacterium | reverse complement strand
ACACCGACACCTACCGCGACGCCAACAATAACTCCGACCCGGCCTGGAATTGTAATTCCACGACCGCAGTGGTCAAATAAGGCGCCCCGGCCGCAAGACCAACAACTTTCTGGATCGTGGTCCACCCAACATCACCCTCATGACCATGTTTCTCAAACTTTTTCACCCCCACCGGCCGGATCGCCGGGCGATTTAATGCTAACAGACGCCCCTGGCCCCTTCAATTGTCAAGTTCAGCTTTCTCACTTTGCCGGTCCGCTACGTGAAGATCTCGGAATTGCGATTGAGGACACCCAATTCCAACTAAATCTAGTGTCAGGATCGCCGCTCAGTTTTCTAGCAGATCTCGTGTGTCAGGATGTCGTCGTAACAAGCGTATCCTCGGGAGATCCGGACCGGTCCATTACCCTCATTTCAGGGTCTACGGTTCCGGAGTCCTTCCCCGATTTACGGACGGCGCTCAGCAATCTGGGCTATGTCAATGATCAATTTGTCGTCTCCCTCCCCCCCGATACGATCCTCTATGGAATCGGCTTCAATCCCGCCAATACGACCGACATTCAAGGACTGATTTTAAAAGTTATCTTACCAACTCCAGCTTCTCTTGGTGATGTTGTTATTGATCAAACTGTGGGACCAAGTCGATTCGGCATAAGCCGGCTCGGAGTGAACCATCACGGCGCCAGCTCCAGATTCGCTTTGGCTTATACAGAAATTGATTCGTTGAGCGACCCATCTGACAGTCAGGAACTAATCAAATTTTGTCTTTTTGAAAGCCCCGATAGTCTGTCCTGGAATAGTTGTCATCCAAAAATTCTTCATACGCGCTCCCGGATTGACCCCTCATCTCACGATATAGGGGCCTTGGAAATAGCATTGGGTGAAGATGGATTTCATGCAGTCGGATGGGTGGAAGTGAGCGGTTCCCCATCCACCACAGTCAAATCCTTTGTTTCCTTCAGTACTGATGGCGGAAATAACTGGACCACTGAAGAGGTAGCCTCCTTTCGCTATCCCGCAAGCGAACGCCAATTTATCGGGGATATCGACTTGGCAGTCACGGATGCGGGCACTATTGGCGTACTCCTCCCGTTCGACAGAGGAACGTCCGCGGATGGATGGAAGCTGCGCGGACAAGATACCAATCATGCGCTTGTCCTATTGGAATACGCGCGAGAAAGTCTTTCTTTTCCTCGCGAGATTCCCATCGTTACCGTCGCGGCAACTATAGACTATCCAAGCACCGCAGGAACTCGAAACGTCGTCGACATGACAACCGGCTATAGTGGAAATTACCAAGTAAATGCCGGCTGGATAGAGGCCAGTCCACCCCACCCCGTGCTCCATGTCTACTATGCTCAGGGCGGCGCTACGAAAGTGTTCACCTGGGGAATGACAAGTAATGGAAGTATCGCGAACCCGCCCCCCTCGTATAATACATTACGCACCGTTCCTGCCCCCAACACCGGCTTTCCGTGGGCTACCAACACATATCGGAACGCACATCTCAAGATCAACGGCTACTCAATTGAGAATCCGCCTAAAACTGCGGGCAATTCGAACCTGTATCCGATCTCGAATGTTCCATTCGGCGCCCCGTCGGGGAACCGCACCGGCGACACTGTTTTTACCACCGAAGCATCAACACTTCCCGAAGATCCACAAAAAGTAGATGTACATTTCATGAATTCCGCAGGGATTGTTTACGGCCCGTATCAAGTCGATAGCCCGGTCATCTTTGGATCCACGACCTTGCCACACTGTGACGACATTGGTGATGGCCCGTGCTATTTCTACCAAGCTCAGCAGTATGCTCAAGAAGATCGCGGAGCGCTGGTACAGACAAACTACGAAACTACCTCAGTGCGAGTTCTCACGATCAAGGAGCACAATGCCACCGGAGAGACGATATCGCAAGTGATTCTCCACCGCGGCGACAGCTATCGAGGTGATTTCGCCAGTACCATGGCCCTTGATAGGCTTGGACCCATAAATAATAGCACCAATGAAACCGGCGCAACCAGAATGCTCAGAGTTGATTCAGTCTCATGGGGAATGTCGGCAACAGTCTGGTCCCCGCCAGCTACAGGTACCATTGGAACCGTTAGAACGACCATGACTTCCTATAAAAGCGAAGTGGAACGCTGCCTCGCCGCACCCAATATCACGGGACTGTCCTGGACCGTTCATTTCTGGCCAGACCTCGCCAGCTTTCATGCACACCCAGACACAGGAACACTCGTTGCTTCATTCAACGACCCTTCCAATTTTTTCTACCCTATTCAGTATGGAATATTTACACCTCCAGGATGTTCTCAACCCCAACCGGTTACTGATCTTCGATTTGACCTTCGGCCATTCAATTTTCATGTCCAACAAGGGCAGGATGTGGTTATTGCTATTACGGCGGATGGCTCAATGACCGCAAATGGCGTCATGTTCCGCATGGCAAGCGCTATCCCGCCCTTTAACTCAGATTTGTACGCAGGGGATGTAACCGGAGGAATTCCAATCCCCCTCAGCTCCTACGTTCCTTCTTATCCTCGGTTTGGAGGAGTTATCACCCTGATACCGGACTATCCATAGTAATATTTATGCTCGTGATGTACGAATTTTACACACCCAATTCTGAGTTCCTCTGATCAATTTATGATGAAGTAACAGTGTTTACTGACGACATAGTATACAAGGGGGAAAAGGAGGCTCATTTATGCCAAACTGTTTGTCCGCCATTATAGTACAGCTTCAGCATGAGCGCGGTGCAACACTTGTAGAGCTTGCCCTGGTGGTTACCCTCATTGCTCTCTTGGCGGCTCCTCTTGCGTACCAACTCGGATGGCAGTCCGGGGATGCGCTTTGCTCTGCCGCCATGGGCGAATCAGATAGAAATCATCACACCTACAATCCTGACAATGCCATCCAGCCATGCGAGAATGAAGATCACTTTAGCAACCAAAACGATCAAAATCCGGGTTGGGGCGGCGGAGATGGGTACGTTCAAGACCCTGGGCAACAGTCGCAGGGGGGGTCCGGCTGGATGTAAGGCCGGAGGCGCATCCTCCCGCGGAGTTTCCGGCGCGCCGAAAAAGATCGTCTCCCTCTGCTCAAAAGTTATCAAGCACTATTTCGGGACCGGCACTAACCGCGGATTCAAAATAGCTGGATCGCGGCCGTCGAACCCCGGCATCGTGCCCCATTCATCTGGATGCAGCATCCAAACTGAATTGCTCGCAACCAAACGTCCTCGTAAACCACCGCATCCCCACTGAGCCTTTCGGGGCCGCGCTTCATAGCAGTTTCCATCTTCATAGTCCTCGCACGAAAATGGACTCTTGAGTCCCGGCAAGCATACGGCAGGAACATGCCTATAAAGATTTGCCTGACCTTGCGCGGACATAAAGCGAGCATCTTGGGCCAAGGGGTAGGACCATGGAAAGTCAGCTTCAGAAACCGATTGCACAACACCTGATCGGCACATGTCGTCCAGCGGCTGATCGGTACGCGGAAAGTTATCAATGCTCGTGAGACTGCCACATTCATTTTCCGAGTAGAAATATGCCGCGCAATCTGATGCTGCCGATTCCCCTTCTGTTTCTGATGATGTGGTAAGAGCCCGAATTGCAAAGCGATCTCCGGCCGGGGCCTCCGACTCAGGATAGCGGCTTAATCGGAAATCAAAGATGCGAACCCGCGCCGTCCCCACAATAACCGGCTGAGAGTCCTCATCAAGAGGCGAAATAGTTCGTAACCCGCTGTCAAATAATGCCGAGCCCCGATGATCGCAGTACTGCACCTGGGGGTTACGAGGGGCAATTAACATGACAGGAACTTCCCGCACGCCGGCTTGTTGGGGTACCCGTGAAATCTGCTCGTCATGACACAGCGGATTAACGAACGTTTCTTGCGGAATTGCGCCTCCTGATACGCTATATGCGTAGTGGTCACCCCACGGATCGGATGGGTCTGAGGAATTTACGCGCAGGTTGCCCATCGGAAAGAGCAGCAATGAAGGCATTCCTCGAAAATGAATGCCCAGCTCGGAGAGAGCAAGGCTTTGTTCTTCGGCATCGGTGCACTGCACT
>CAZPBV010000068.1:9589-12102 GCA_964584675.1 uncultured Bdellovibrionales bacterium | reverse complement strand
GGTATACTTGCGGCCAATCAAAATGCTGGCATTTTGATTGGCCGCAAGTATAAATAGTTATCACGAACTCGCGGTATTCACGCGGAACAAGGCGCTATGGCGGTCCCCGATAGAAATGTCCGGAAAGCAATAGCCATTTGGTGAGAGTGCTATAGACTCAATAAAGCCACCTACGGGTCGCGGCGGAGAAGGGCTGACTGACCAAAGGAAGTCACGGTTTCATCGAGAAGCTGCGATAGTAGGTTCTCGATGCCGCCATACTGATCAATCTCTTCCGGAGAGGCGGTTAGTAGAATTTCTCGTTCATCATACAGACGGCGCATCTCGTGCTGGAGCTCCGGAACCGTCTTTGTGCCATCAAGTAATCGCAGGATAGATCGCTCAATATTATTGAGCGCAACAAACTCATTCCGATAATTGCTCACCCAAGATTGGGCTTCGCTCTGCTTGCGCGCCAGCGGGTGAGCATAGGGCCGGTCTGAAGGTGTAAGACTGAACTGCGGCGGCAAACAGGTAATTTCAATAATTCCCTGCACAAACAGTGGAAAGAGCGCGCTTGATAGCTTTTCAAATTGTACGTCACACGGCTCAATAGATGCCCCTGGTTGCGCGCCCAAAAGCTGCTCTATTTGAACACTCAGCTCCCGCAGCGTCAAAGGGAGAGGCCATTGTTTGGAAAGAATAGAGAGTGCCGCCTTGACCAGTGGATCGGTTACCTCCAGCGAGCCTCGACCAGGTGATTCGAACACAGCTGCGGCATGATCTGCCAGGGATGTCGTATCCACGGGACCTTGCAGCGGAGCCGCCACATACCAATCAGATTTTATTGAGTGTGAAACAGGGCTTCGCGTTAGACTGGCCCGACAAAGCAGCACCTTCCTTAGAATGCGTGGGTGAAGCAAGTCCCACATCTGTTCCTTGAGTATGACATTGTGTTCAATCGCTGCATAAGCTTGAAGCGAGGGGCCCGTTATCCCAAGCTGGGCCGGCGAGAGAAATAGCAAATGATTGATAGCGCTATCGGCGAGATAATCGAGACCATACTCTACTGCCTGAGCCATAAACTCAGTAAGCGATAGAGCATTACTGTACGGGTTGAGCGTTTCATGGGTAAAAAGAGCGGGAGATTGATCCAGGAGGTGGTTGATGGCATCGCGGAAGACGATGCCGCTCGGAGAGTAATCGTCAACCTGAATGCTTTTTAGAAGTTCCAACCGTTCCTTGGCCTGCGAAACGCTATCCGTCCCGCGTTCAGACGGAAAGGTCCGCAGCCACTTGGCGATAGAACCTCGCATGCTCCATCCTGGTTCAGAGTTGAAACTAACGTAGGCGACACCATCGTCGGTTAAGCAGTCACGGCAAATGCGAAAAATAGCTTGCTGTGTCTCACGCGGAACCCAGGAAAAGAGGCCGTGGCAAATAATAAAATCAAATTGTCCAATTCGGGACAGTAGCTGGTTGATATCGACACAATCAAATCGAAGGTTGGATAGGCCTAGGTCAGATGAAAGTTTACGGGCCGCATCAATCTGTTTTGGGGAGCTGTCTATGCCTACGGCATTGATGTGCGGGGTGGAAAGGGCAAGGGAAATCAGATTTTGACCGGTGGAACATCCAATTTCAAGCACCTGTGGCGATTCTTTGGAAGATCCCTGGATGCCACACAGGGAAGCAAGAAGCGAGAGTCGATCGATATGCCTGTCAGGGGAAGGTTTGCTGGTAAAAAAACAATCGTCATAAGGTCCTGCCGCCAAGCTTGCTGAATTATCCATTTGCAGCCTGAGGCTCGAAGACTGACAAGGTCTTTTTCTTTACTGCTTTTCGAAGGGTTCGGCCAGGGCTAGCAAAATTTTCAATGATAGAATCCGCCAGGAGAAGGCCTTTTTCGCTCAATGCCAGGAAATCTCCAGTTCGCTGTAAAAGCGCCTGATCACTGAGAACCTCAATGACGGTGCCATAAACGTCTGTAACAGGAAACCCAAACCACTCCTCAAACTGACCAAGGGGCACCCCGGTAATCTTGCGAAGTCCTAAGAAAAAGAATTCAAATACAAGGTCTTCCTTTGAAAGAACATCCCGCCAACCCTCTGCACGGCCATGAGTTTGCGCCTCCTGCATGTACTTTTCAGGAAGCGCAAAGTTTGACCAACGTGTGCCGCCTTCTCGCATAGAGTCTTCATAGCGTGCGCAAAAACTATGGGCTCCGGCGCCAAGACCCAAGTAGTCGTCCCCATTCCAGTACGCCATGTTGTGCCGAGCCTCACGCCCGCGTTCTGAAAAATTACTGATTTCGTAGCGCTTATAACCACAAGTAGGAAGAAATGAGTTGAGCTCTTCCATCATCGACAGAATTAATTCCTCGGGAGGGAGTTCAAGGCTTCCCTTGCGATATTGGGAATAAAAAGGAGTGCCCTTTTCCACTGTCAAACCATAGGCCGAGACATGCTCGGGGTTTAACTCCACCACGGCCTTCAGATCGCTTTTTAATTGCTCCATGGTCTGGCCGGGCACCG
>CAZPBV010000068.1:0-9579 GCA_964584675.1 uncultured Bdellovibrionales bacterium | reverse complement strand
GTAAACCCGGCGGCACGGGCGTCTGCCACAGCAGCGACTGTTTGGTCCGGCGAATGTATGCGGCCAAGTGTTTTAAGAATATCTATCTCAAAGGACTGAGCGCCAAAGCTGAGGCGGTTAACGCCGGCATCATGAAAGGACTTTAAGGTATCCGCATTAACCGATCCCGGATTAGCTTCCATGCTGATTTCCACATCGTCATGCACCGGGAAAAAACCACACATGGCCGAAAGGAGCTTGCGAATCGAAAAAGCGCTTAGGAGTGAGGGCGTCCCCCCCCCAAAATAAATACTCTGTACCGGGCGCTCGACCCATGATTGCTCACTTGCCCTAAAGTCTAGTTCTGAAAGCAGAGCCGCCACATAGTCCCTCTCGGGAAGCGAGGAGACGGCATAGGTGTTGAAATCGCAATAGGGGCATTTGTGAAGGCAAAAGGGGATATGGATGTAAATAGAAAACGGCTTCACTATTTCTTTGCCTTTCGCCGAGCTTTCTTCTGCGCCAGCATGCGGGCGCGTTGTTCATCCGGATCTTTTTCGTCCAAAGCATCCTCATCGGCAATATCGGTCGGAGGAGTTCCCGCAGGAGATGATTCGTTGGCCGACGGAGCCGGTGAGTTGTGAATCATCTGCATATTCCTTTCAAGCTCCTCTTGCCTTCGCTGCTCAGCTTGCAGCTGAGCAATCAGCTGCTCGGGCTCTGGTACTTCATAAAAGAAAAGTTTGCGAATGACCGATTCCCGCAGAGTCTCAAGTAGTTGCTGAAATAGGTGAAAGCCCTCTCGTTGATACTCGTGCAACGGGTTTTTTTGGCCGTACCCGCGCAGCCCGATACCCTCGCGCAGATGCTCCATTTCCTGCAAGTGGTGGTTCCACAACTGATCAATAGTTTCAAGCACGGTGTGTTGTTCGAAGTCAAAATGAGACTGACCGGGATCGGCAGATCGCTTGTTGACCCGAAATCCATGCGCTTCGAACGCCGTGTCGATCGCCACCAACCTCTCATGCAAGGATGATACGCGGTTCTGGTAATAGGCGCGTGCCCACTGTCTCACATGGTCAAAAATAACCTGCGGATCAAGCTCAAGATTGGCATCAAGGGTAAATTTGGTGTTGAAAATGAAAGAGAGCCGTTCGGCAAGAGCATCCAAATTCCAGTTCATTGGCTTTATCCGCTCGTCGCATGTGGCGAGCACGGCAGCCTCAATGAGATCATCCATCATTTCCAAAATTTCTTCCCGAACACTCTTGCCCTGGAGAACTCTCCCCCGCATGTCGTAGATGACTTGGCGCTGCTTGTTCATAACGTCATCGTACTCGGTTACATGTTTACGAGACTCAAAGTGAAACGCCTCCACCCGCTTTTGTGCTGTCTCAATGGACCGGCTGATAAGCGCCCCGTCAATTGCTACACCCTCATCCCAGCCGAGCCTGTCCATGATAATCTTGATGCGATCGCCTCCAAAACGCTGCATGAGGTCGTCCTCAAGAGAAACGTAAAATCGTGACCGGCCGGGATCTCCTTGGCGTCCGGACCGTCCGCGAAGCTGGTTGTCTATGCGGCGCGCTTCATGCCGCTCGGTGCCCATAATACAGAGGCCGCCGGCCTCCCGAACTCTTACCTTTTCTTTCTCGCAGGTTTCTTTATGTCTCTCGAACGCCTGAGTAAAAGCAGGATCGGAGTGGTCCTTGGTCTTTGCCTCGGCAAATGCCAAAAACTCCGGATTTCCGCCAAGTACAATGTCTGTGCCGCGTCCCGCCATGTTAGTGGATATGGTAACAGCGCCATAACGGCCAGCCTGGGCCACGATCTCCGCTTCTCGCTCGTGATGCTTGGCATTGAGGACGTTGTGGGAAACCCCTTTGTTTTTCAGCACCCGCGAAAGCGCCTCGCTCTGTTCGATGCTGATGGTGCCGACCAGAATCGGCTGCCCGGTCTTATTAATTTCCTCTATGTCCTTGGCAACGGCTTCGTATTTTTCTTTGCGTGTGCGAAAGACCTTATCAGTTTCGTCTTCTCGAACCATGGGGCGGTTAGTTGGTATGCAAACCACCTCCAGATTGTAGATGGATTTAAACTCGACCGCTTCGGTATCGGCAGTGCCGGTCATGCCGGCAAGCTTTTTGTACATGCGGAAATAGTTTTGGAAGGTAATAGAGGCCAAGGTCTGATTTTCGCGAGCGATGGGAAGCCCTTCTTTAGCCTCCACTGCCTGATGGAGGCCGTTAGACCACCTTCTCCCGGGCATCAATCGGCCGGTGAATTCATCGACAATGATTACTTGCCCATCCTTGACGACATAATCGACGTCCCGCTCCATGGAGGTATGAGCCTTGAGAGCGTTGACCACATGATGCAGTACATCAATATGATTAGGATCATAGAGGTTCTCGATACTGAGAAGCTTTTCGCATGTGGCAATTCCCTCCTCGGTGAGTGTCGGCTGTTTGGTGCGAAGCTCATAGGTAAAGTGCTTCTCCTTTTCTAGAAAGGGGATGATCTTGTTTATCTTAGCATATAAGTCAGTGGAGTCTTCCGCCGGTCCTGAAATAATGAGAGGAGTTCGAGCTTCGTCGATAAGAATAGAGTCAACTTCATCGACAATGGCGTAGTTGTGTCCACGCTGAAACATTGCTTCGGCAGAAGTCTTCATGTTGTCGCGCAAGTAATCGAATCCAAATTCATTGTTCTGGCCATAGGTGATGTCGCCTTGATAGGCGGCTCTCTTGTGATCTTCGTTAAGCCCGGAGTAAACCACTCCAACTTTGAGGCCTAGAAAGCGATACACGCGCCCCATCCATTCAGAATCTCGGCGCGCAAGATAGTCATTGACTGTCACGACGTGTACTCCTTTCCCCGGAAGCGCATTCAAATAAGCGGGCAGCGTGGCAACCAAGGTCTTTCCTTCGCCTGTCTTCATTTCAGAAATCATACCTTTGTGCAGAATGGCGCCGCCGATGAGCTGAACATCAAAGTGTCTCATTCCAAGCACTCGGCGAGAAGCCTCGCGTACGACGGCGAATGCCTCCGGCTGTAGATTGTCGAGCGTTTCTCCTTGGTCAAGGCGCTCCCGAAATCTGGCTGTTTGCGCCGCCAAATCTTCGTTGCTCAAATCGGCATATGACTTTTCCAGCTCGTTGACCCGCTGGACAAGCGGCTTCAAAGAATTGAGGATGCGGTCGTTACGGGTTCCGAAAACCTTTTTTGCAATCGTTCCTAACATGACTTCATATTCCGTAGGTTCTCAAAATTTTGTCTGCTGACTTAGCCCACGCGAAATCTCGTTCTGAAATCCCGCCACATTCGTGGGTGGCAAGACGTATAATGACCTTGTTGTACGTATTAGACCAGTCGGGGTGATGATCCATCTTTTCCGATAGTAGGGCTGCCGCGGTCATAAAGGCAAAGGCATCCTGAAAGTTCGGAAAGGAGAGCTCACGAAAAAGGGTTCTGTTGGACTCCTTCCATTCTGGAACCTCCACCAAGGATTCTTTGATCTCTTTGTCAGACATTACGTGTGGCTTTGATCTCATATCGCTCATGAACTATAGGTAAATTTGCCATCGGGGTAAACTTGACTATAATACTCAAGTTTGAGCGTCTTCATACCATGGTAGCCAAAAAGAAAAAAATTCCAAACAACTCGACAGAACCGACCGGGGGGCTTCTCGGGCCGTTGGGTGAGGTGATCGTAACTCGTCAGGTACACTTTAATGCTAGCCATCGCCTGCATAATCCCGGGCGCTCAGCTGCATGGAATAAGAGGAATTTTGGACTCTGCCACTCTCCCAACTTCCATGGGCACAACTATGTGCTTGAGGTATCCGTTGCCGGCAGGCCTGACCCTGAGACCGGGTATGTTATTGATTTAGGAATATTAAAGCGCATACTTGAAAGAAGCATTTTGAGCGAATGTGACCATAAGAATTTGAACTTGGATGTACCCTTTCTCAAGGGCGTCATTCCGACTTCCGAGAACTTGGTTTGTGCTTTTTGGGGGAGAATTTGGCAAAGACTTGTTCCCTACCTAAAAAACGGGGCTCGGTTATGGCGCATACGACTCTACGAAACTCCTCGTAACTACTTTGATTATTTTGGTCCCCAGAATTTTTTGTGAAAGTCATGACTCGATCCCCTAAAAAATATGGTCGGCCAAAGAAAGCGCGCAGGCTCTACTTGCACCGATGTGGTGAAGCCAAAGAGCCGGTAGCGCGGCCGGCCTATGATTCTTCCTTTAAGCCAAGTGCGGATTATTTAGCTGAAATGCCTGATATGAATTGGGCCAACGGGGCGGTTGAGGGAGCCAACGTCCCCATTCATCAGGTCGGCGTGTCCAATTTTCGTTTGCCGCTTCTGTATCCCGTAAAAAAGGGGCGCCCTATCACTCTTGAGACAAGCGTAACCGGAACAGTATCTGTGGCGGCCAACATCAAGGGAATTAACATGTCTCGTATCGTGCGCTCATTTTACCGCCATAAAAAGGAAGTTTTTACCCCCGATACGCTGGTGAAAATTCTCAAGGCCTATCGCAAGGATGTGGGCGGTCTTGAAGCTCGATTGCGCATTTCATTTGCCTTTCCCTTGGAACAAAAAAGCCTGCGCAGCGGTGAGAATGGTTATCAGTACTACGACGTATCGTTTGAAGCGTCTCTTAATAAGTCGGGGCAAGCGCGCCGCTTTATGAGTTTTGATTTTATTTATTCTTCTGCTTGTCCATGTTCGGCCGAACTTGCGGAACACGCGCGTAGCGTTCGCGGGGTCTATAGCATCCCGCATTCTCAACGAAGCCGTGCGCGAGTAACGGTCGAGATTGTTCCTGGAAAAAAGATTTTGATTGAAGATATGCAGGCGCTCTGCGCCCGGGCTCTCAAGACAGAAACTCAAGTAATCGTGAGACGGGAAGACGAGCAGGCTTTTGCGGAGATGAACGGGGCATATGTAAAATTCGTTGAGGACGCAGTACGGTTGATTTACCAGGAGCTTGGTGGCGACCCCCGCATCAAAGACTTCGAAGTTGCGTGCGCTCATTTTGAGTCATTGCACTCGCACGATGCGGTGTCGGTAATTTGTAAGGGAGTGCCCGGCGGATTTAGAGCTGATTTTATGGATTTTCGGAGCCTTGTGTGTTAGCCGCACCGGTTGCGTTCATTACGGGGGCGGGCCGGGGAATCGGTCGAGCAGTGGCGCATGGGCTAGCTAAAGATGGCTATAATCTGACCCTCGTCGCACGGTCCGATGAGCAGCTGGGTGAAACAGAACAATTGATTTTACGCGACTTTCCCGATTGCCGGGTGATGCGTTGTGCCCTGGATGTGGCCGATGAGTCGGCGGTGGAACGGACGGTAGCGCAGACCATATCCGGTTTTGGGCGTATAGACGTTCTTTTTAATAACGCAGGGCAGTACCTGCCAGGCACATGGGATGTCAGCAGCGCAGAATTTGAGAATTTGTGGCGGGTTAATCTTCTTGGAGCAGCAAACTGTATTCGGTCGATAGTGCCTCACATGGGGACTCGGCGGGCCGGATACATCATAAACGTTTCTTCCATTTGCGGCTTGCACGGGTTTGCCGGGGTGGGTGTGTACAGTGCGACTAAGTTTGGACTAAGAGGCTTGAGTGAATCACTATTTCGCGAGCTTTTGCCGGACGGTATCCGGGTTACGACGCTTTCCCCCAGCTGGGTAAACACAGAGATGTCGCGTCATGGGCCGATGGAGGACAATCAAAAGATTCAGCCGCAGGATGTGGTCAATACCGTGCGTTATTTACTGTCCTTGTCTTCGGGGGCTTGTGTGAGTGAACTGGTTATTCAATGTTCTGCTGACCCGGTATGATCTGAAAAAGCGAATTGCTACGCAAAGTTGCAAGAACGGTGGTAACTGAATCGAGGATAACCTCGGGCGAATCAGGGTTGATATGCCGGCTTTGACTCAATCCTTCGATGTGTTCTCCTCTTTGAACAAGAGTTTCTATATAGAGTAAGCGCAGAGAAGGCTCCGAGGGAAAGGCGTTACATGCCGTTTCGCAGAGTACGAGAGCAGGGCTCGGGCCGCCAATTGCTATGAGCGCATCCTTGACTGCCATAACTGCTTGAACGAGAACGAAATCACATTTTTCTCTTCGTGTCAGACTCCTTACCAGCCATTCGTTTGCGCGCTCTATGCAATCGGGGCTTGGCGAAATGCCCTTTTTTGAATTTTCGCAGGCATCAAAAAGCTCCTGGTAGGCAAGTGAGTAGAACTGAAGCGGACGCTGGCTCCGAGGTAAAGACGACAAGATCTCGCTTAATGTTTTTGCTCGGGCGAGACTCGTATGTCGCGTCAGAACCTCCTCTCGGCCCGCGCGAGCGATAACAGAACGCTCATTTTCGTGGGCCAGGTAGTAAGAAATCTTACTTGCCGCTTCCTCGACGTTCCCTTCAGCATAGTCAATATAGTGTTTACCGAGAACAAAAAGTTCCGAGAGGCCGTTAGCGATGCGAGTAGTCAAAAGGAGTGCCCCGCTCATGAGCGCTTCGAAGACTCTGAAATTAAGATCTGCTTGAACGCTTTCATTGACAACGATCTTGGAGTTTCTGTAGATTTCCGGATAAGCGCCGGACCCAAAGTCGAGCGGCACTCTTTCGGCCAGAGCAACTAGGAATTCTATCCGCTTTTTTCTTTGAACGGGATCTAGGTTTCCCCGAAAGCTGACTGGAATGGTTGGGTTTGGTGTGGGAGAATTTTCAAGAGGCGCCCACAAAGGAAACCAGCGGCAATTGCCGCAAAATTCCGCGAAGGCGGGCAAGAGATCCTTCTGTGCCACAAGCACCGCGTCAAAAACACCGCACTGACGCGGATGCCAGCGATAGTGAATGTGAGAATCAATAGCATAGAATGCAACCGGCACCGGACTTTCATGAAAGTTCTTAATACGAAAGACCGGCTGGCTATCGTCATAGTAAATAATTTTTTCCGGAACGAAAGGAATTGAGTCAAGCAGGTTGGGAAGGGAGAGGCCGGATTCAAATACGAAATCGTATCCCTCGAGGGACCAGGCATCAGGCCGTGTTGAGGAAAGTTCCTGACGCGGAACCGCGCAGAATACCCGGTGCCCCAGAGATTCAAGTTCGGCCTTAAAGTATGATTTGTTGAGGAGAAGAATTGAGGTTTTCATGAGGCGGATCCTTCTCGGAGAGACAAGCTCGAATCATCCCGGGGCAATATTCAACAAAGCCTCGCGCGGACTAACCACTCTGAGAGGCGCGCCGCGAAAGTCCTTGACGTTTCTCGTCACCAAAAAATCTGCCCTGCATGCCAATGCCGCAGCAATCTGCATGGAATCTTCAAAGTCCTTCAGATCGGATTTAAGAGCGTACGTCATATCATCGGTAGTGGTCGGCGCCACCTCGATAAAACCAATAAGGTCCTCAATAAAATTGATTGTCCGTTGAGAGCCTTTCTCGGGCTTCACCAAATAGTAAAAATTGGAAATGGAATGCCATGCGATGAAACCTTGTGCCTGGCGTGTCTCCAGAGCGTCGAGAAGCTGAGCTGCTTCGTTCGAGAAGGGCCTGCGATCCAATGCCAAATCGATGATAACATTGGTATCGATGAGCAGATTCATAGGTATTTCTTCGCTAACTGCTGGTATCGAGCGCCCTTGCGATCCGCCTCGGAAAATGTTCCCCGCCAACGCTGAGAGAAAGAATCCCCCCTATCTAACACTCGGTTCTTGAGGTATTCCTCAATGAGCTGCGAAAGCGAGGTGCCTTCCTGGGAAGCCAAACGCTTAGCTTTCGGAATGAGGGCGGTTTCAACTGAGATAGTGAGTTTGGTCTTCACATGCAATACGTACGTATACTACCACAATGATAGTAGTATACGTAGTCGTTCACTAAGCGTCAAGTATAAAGCGGGTGTTGGATGCCTGAACTGTATGGTGAGGATAGGGAATAAAAGGAGCGGTCAGCGAGGATACCCTGTCATGTCCCAAGAGGGACTGGCAGAAGAACCATCGCAAAAACCGCTCGTGTTTCAAGTGGCCCGGGGTGTCCTTTTATGGCACGAGGGAGAGGAAGGAACACCCCGGGCTTTTAGAGCCTCCACACGCATGTGTGGAGGAGGAGGATCAAGGTGGCCTGGGTGCAGCAGAGACACTACACCCAGGCCTGGCGGCGTGGCACCTCTGGGCAGGAGGTACCAGCAGCGGGGCGGAGAACTAGGCGGCGCGAGCGCGGCGGCGGGCAGCGTGCTTTCGTCGCTGGTGGGGCGTCCAGCAGTGGCAACCGCGAGGGGTTCCTGCCCTTTCCGCATGGCCCGTCGGGGTCTCCTCACGGCGAACTTCCAGGCGACTGCGGAACTGCTCAAGTTCATTCTGGTGGGCGAAGTACCCAACGAGGGCCGCCTTGAGCCTAGCAAAGGGCTGTTCAGGGCAAAGCCCCTGGAAGAGAACCGCAACGATGCCGGCGAACTTCTGCTCACTGAGCACGGCATGCGCATCAGATGGCGCAATGAGATTTCGAAGCGTCTTGACGACGTCCCAAACCTCATCCGTCAGCGTCTTATTCATGTTGCAAAACGCTGCCGCTGCGAAAGCTTTCGACCTCATCTCTTTTTCTCCACTCCAATCCCGAACCAAAAACACCCAAACCGTTCCTTTCGAACGGGAACTGAAAGTTTGGGCAAAGATAGGCCTTAAATTCTCCTCAGGAAATTTTTAGAGAACTTAAGGCCCGTCTCTGCGTACTTTCTGTTCCAGGCGAGGTGTTCGGACTCATGAGGCAACAAAGCCCCACGATTGTAAGGCGACGTCTCTCCGCGAGATCTTCTGACATAAATAATGTCACTTGGTACAAATAAAAACCGCAAGTCGCCAAAATGATTGGCGAAAAAACGTTCTGGTATCCACACTGACCACGCGGCCCCCGAAAGGCTTATTCACAGTAATATGTAAAATAACTAGAACAAATCCGGATACTTCCGGATGCGCTCTAATTAAGGTAATGAGGGCGAAAACAAATCTTTGCAAATGAGTGAACTTGCGCCGGCGTCGATTGGCCGCACGGTCAGTGCTATGAGTTCATCACGATTTCAAGCACCTAGAATGGCTGAAATACTTGAACTCATCCTTCTACACACGGTTGCGGTGAGAAAGAGCCAGAACCTTTAGTATAAAGGAAGGTTAATGTTTAAGCAACGTCAAAGAGGTCGATATTCAAGCTAGGCTGTGGGAACTACTCGTTATTATGGGCCCGCAAGCCGGAAAAGTTGTTCTCACTTTCTGACTCTTCAATAAACCGCCCATTCTTGACGGCCTTAAAGCAAAACAATTTTCCTTGAATATCGCCATTGATGTCGAAGCGAATGGGCCCAGAGGCGCCATGGAGATTTAGATTTCCCAGGTTCTCGCGAACGCACTGTGCCGAAACCGGATGACAGGAGCGCATTGCTTGAGCCAAAGCGGTGAGCCCGTCATACGACTGCGCTGCAAAAAAGGTAGGGGTCTCAGAGAAACGATTGAGGTAACTGGCAGTAAATCGGCTTGCCGTTTCTCCAGAGCCAGTTGCGGAGAAACAGGGGGCCACATAGGTTAACCCTT
>CAZPBV010000067.1:1818-12161 GCA_964584675.1 uncultured Bdellovibrionales bacterium | reverse complement strand
TATCCTTTCTTACTCAAGTTTTTTGCGTATGACCCCGACGACTTAGTCTAGAGATATTTATTTGGCGGTAGCGAGCCCCGTGAAAAAGCTGAAGACTATTATTACCATTCTCACTTGCCTGTGGTTTCAAACTGCTTGGGAGCCTGAGACTGCTTTCGCAGAAACCGGCGACATAGTTATTCAGGACACTTCGGGGTTCACTCGAAACACCACCTCGGTTGAAGACTTCGGCAAGGTAGAGTTCAGTTTAACCGATGCGGCTGGTACCCCCGCCGAGGGAGCTCAAATAAGTCTCACTAATACCCTGGACGGCCAAGTTCTCCAAGCGGTCTCGGCCAACGGCTTAGCCACCTTTGAATCGGTCGCTCCCGGCGTTTGGACGGTGGCTTCCACCTCACCGAGCGTGACCTTTACGGGCGTGGTGATAACCTCGACCGCTCTTGCAGGAACCGCGGTGGCGGGCGCAGCCGGCATCATTCCTATCGTAGTTGGCGGAGGAGCAGCAGCAGCAGCGGTTACAGGAGCTGCGATTGCCGTGTCAGAGTCGGATGGAAACCGATCGGACGACATTCCGCTATCGCCATTTTCATAGACCTCATTTTCGTGGGGATCTCGCCCCCACATAGCGCGCAATACTAGCAAGAATCGTGACTTCGCACGGGTTGCTGCAAGAACCAATTGACAGTGCGCTGGATACCTTCCTCAACCGTGACCTTAGGCTCGTACCCAATCAGGTCCCGCGCTAGTGATATATCGGCCTGAGAATGCCGCACATCACCGGCCCGAAATTCCTGAAATCGGGGCGGAATAGGAGGCTGCCCCGCATGTACCTGTGCCTCGATAAGGTCATAAAGCCTGCTAAGTGTTGTATTGCCGCCCACAGCAATATTATATGTCCTGCCACAACCTTCCGAAGAGGCTTCGGCCGACTTAAGGCAAGCTTGTACGACGTTACCGACATAACAAAAGTCCCGGCTAGTAAGGCCATCGCCAAAAATGACACATTCACGACCGTTACGCCTCGCGTCGATCCATCGGGGGATGACTGCCGCATAGTCGCCCTTTGGGTCTTGCCTTGGCCCAAACACATTAAAGTACCGCAGACCTATGAATTCCATTCCATACACATGGCCAAAGGCACCGGCGTACAGTTCATTGGCCCGCTTACTTACAGCATAAGGCGAAAGCGGATTTCCAATAACCGCCTCTCGCTTTGGAAGCTCCGCCGAGTCTCCATATACCGAACTAGATGAGGCGTAAATGACGCGCCGCACGCCGCTATCCTTGGCGGCATGAAAAATATTTAAAGAGCCCTCAACATTAACTCGATTGGTTCGACTCGGGTCCTTAATTGAGCGCGGAACCGAGCCAAGAGCAGCTTGATGGCAGACAATATCGATTCCGCTGCAAAGGTCGCGACAGACCTCCGCATCCAGAATGCTCCCTTTGGTGAAAGAAAAACGCCGCCACGCCTCAACTCCAACCTGTTCTCGAACCAATTCCAGGTTATGCTCATAGCCCGTGGAAAGGTCGTCCAGTCCAACCACTTTGTCGCCCCGAGCAAGTAAAGCCTCTAGAACATGTGACCCAATGAATCCGGCGCAGCCGGTTACCAGCCAGCGCATACTAAAGGCACCAATACTCGACTGACGACGGGACCATCGACCGAGAAAAGACAGACTTTATGTCCACAAAGACGCCGTTTGGCTTAAGTGAAGAGACGATGGTATCGGGGCCCTCGCTCATATACTCTCGATGGGCCACCGCCAGAATGAGACCGTCGAGGGCGCGAAGTTCGTCCCGACTGGCAAGTCGAACGCCGTACTCGTGAAGAACCTCCGCTGGCTCGGCGTGTGGGTCGCTGACCATTACCTGGACTCCGAACTCCTCAAGCTCGCGCACGATGTCGGGCACCCGGCTATTTCGAATATCCGTCACATTCTCCTTAAAGCTTAAACCAAGAATACCAACCTGCGCCCCCTTCACCGGCAGTCCTCTTTGCACCATGAGCTTCACTAATTTCTGCGCCACAAAAGCCCCCATGCCGTCGTTAATCCTCCGGCCGGCAAGAATAACCTGCGGATGGTAGCCCAACTGCTCCGCCTTAGCTGTCAAATAGTACGGATCTACCCCTATGCAGTGTCCACCCACCAGTCCGGGGCTAAACCTTAGAAAATTCCACTTCGTCGCAGCTGCATCAAGTACGTCTTTGGTGCAGATCCTCATACGTTCGAAAATAATGGCAAGTTCATTCATCAGCGCGATGTTTAGGTCGCGCTGGGTATTCTCTATGACTTTTGCGGCTTCAGCCACCTTGATCGACGGCGCGCGATGCACTCCTGCCGTGACCACCTGGGAATACACATGCGCGACGCGATCAAGTGTAGCGGCGTCTTCCCCGGATACGACCTTCACCACGCTCGCCAAGGAATGCTCTTTATCGCCAGGATTCATTCTCTCCGGGGAATAACCAAGTTTAAAGTCCTTCCCTCGCTTCAGCCCCGATACTTCTTCAATTACGGGACCGCACAGATCCTCGGTCACTCCAGGATAGACTGTCGACTCATAGACGACTATCGAACCGGGGATGATAACCCTCCCAACTGTGGCGCTCGCCAGCGTAAGCGCACGCATATCAGGATTGTGGTTCGCGTCAACCGGGGTAGGAACACCAATGATAAAAAAATTGCATCCTCTTAGGTCCGGCTCCTTATCCGTGATCGCCAGAGACGTGGCTCGGAGTTCGTCATCGTAGCCTTCGTTATTGACATCACGCCCGCCCTTGAGAGCCGCGACCTTTTCGGCGTTAATATCGAACCCGACCGTCCCCTTGAATCGCCTCGCCAATGCCAATGCCAGAGGCAAACCGACGTACCCGAGGCCAAGAACCGCTATTCGTATCTGGTCTGTCGCCATGGCTGGAGACGCTAGCAAATCATACTAAGTGGGGCAACTGCCCTCTATCGCACGCTTGAATGCCATGATTGAAACATCAGGATATTCCATAGAGCATACTGCCAATCTCGCCGCCCCTCCACATGTTCGCGCCAAAGATTACGTACCATCGAGGATTCAAAGTACCCCTCTCGATCGAGCAGCGAATCCTGCAACAAATCCTCTGCCCATGGTCGAAGCGCCCCGGTCAGCCATTGGCCAAGCGGTATAGAAAATCCCATTTTCGTCCTCTCCAAAAGACTCCTTGGTACCACCGAATAAGCTAAGTCGCGAAGAAGCACTTTTGTTCTGGCACCGTCAGACCGCAGAGACGAGGGCAAACTCCAAACAAATTCTATGACCCGGTGGTCGAGCAGTGGAATTCGAGTCTCCAGAGAAACGGCCATTGCCGCCCTATCAACCTTGGTCAGGATATCGTCAGGAAGGTATGTCTGCATATCTATCAATAGCATTCGTTCGAGGAACGGAAGGTCCAGTTTGTCATGAACATCAAAGGCTCCACGCTCCCTCGCGTAGTTGGAGCCCTTCACCATTCTTTCCGCATTGCTCACATGCGAAACCACTTCGCGATAAAAGTCTTCACGTGAATCAACATACAGGAGCTCGCTCGCCCTCTGCGCGCGCATGCCAAAGCGCGCAATTCGAAATCTTTTCGGAAATAAGGGTGCAACAAGAGCCGCCAGTGTATCGAGGGATCGGGGCCCGGTACTTTGAATAAGGCGCTTGAGCAGCCGGCGCAGGGGAAGCGGCGCCATTCGGACGAACCCCCAGTATTTTATGGCCCAATAGTAACGAGAGTACCCCCCAAATAACTCATCTCCCCCATCCCCAGACAGACTAACGGTAACCTTCTCTCTGGCAAGCCGCGAGACGAGATAGGTGGGTATTTGAGATGAATCACCAAACGGCTCGCTGTACATGTGCGCGAGTTTCGGAACCACTTGCTGTGCCGCCTGCGCGCTCACATATAGTTCATGATGTTCGGTGCCCAAATGGCGCGCCACCTGAGCAGCAAAAGGAGCTTCGTTGTAATCCGCCTCCTCGAAGCCTATCGAGAATGTTTTAACCGGAAGGGAAGCCAGGGACTGCATGAGAGCAACCACCGTGCTCGAATCAATCCCGCCTGAAAGAAACGCGCCCACGGGCACGTCTGCCACCATCTGATCCTGAATAGCCACCTCAAGCCTGCGTCGCAGCTCCCTAAGAGCTTCCTGCCTGTCCCCTCGAAACGGCTGCTCAAAGCCGCGCGCTACTACCTCGCGGAGAGACCAATAGGCCTTCGGGCATAAGGAGGAGGCAGCCCAATCTGCATAGGGACTAAAGTGGGCCGGGCGTGACTCCATGTCTGCAAGCGGAATACTAAGACAGGTTCCGGGCTCAAGTTTGAATATTCCTTCAAATATCGAGAGGGGGGCCGGTATATAGCCATGACGCAGCATCAAGCTGAGCGCCTGTCGGTCGATCGAGGCCTTCCAGGACGGATGAGCACGCAAGGCGCTAACCTCGGATCCAAAGAGGAAATTCTTCCCCTGCCATCCATAGTACAGGGGCTTTTCGCCCATACGGTCCCGGGACAGGTGCAATCGCCTCTCGCGCGAGTCCCATAGCGCCAGCGCAAACATGCCAACGCAGCGCCGCAGGGTCTCGATAAGCCCCCATTCCTCTACTCCCGCAAGAAGTACTTCCGTATCGCTGCCTCCCCGAAACACTACCCCGCGCTCAAGGAGTTCTCGCTTCATCTCCCGATAATTATAAATTTCTCCGTTGAACGTTAGAACAAATCTCCCGGTATGCGAAACCATCGGCTGACGCCCGAGAGGCGAAAGGTCAACGACGGAAAGACGACGATGACCAAGAGCAACCCCCGTCGACGGGTCCTGCCAGACTCCCTCGTCGTCCGGTCCGCGATGCACCAAACATTTGAGCATGGCGAGCAAATCTTCTGTATAAAGACGGTGCTCGGAACAAATAAAACCGGCAATGCCACACATGCACAAAGTCCTATATCGAATTTGCAGCGGAAGCGTTCATCAGCAATTCCATCTCACTTACCATGGCACCGTATACTGCGTCGACGGTCAAGCGGCGCTCAAAGAAGTCGCGCGCTCGCGCGGCGATCTGACTCAGCTCAGTGCGATCATCGAGCAGCGAACAAAGCCATTCTACGAGCCGTGCCGGATCGCGAGGGTGTATGTGTATGCCAAGCCCCTCGCTCTTCAACATTCTCTCCACTTCACCGGGCAGATTGCTCTCAATCGCCAACCCATAAGAAAGATATTCGGCAAGCTTATTGGGCACCGTATACGATATGGTTCCCCCGCGGTAGAACAATGCCCCGATATGAGCGGACCTTAGAGCTGCCGTCACATATTCTTGCTCTCGCCATCCCGCAAAGGTAATTCCCGGAAGGCTGACACACTTTTCTTGCAGCGCGGCCCTTTCATCCCCATCCCCGACTACCATAATATGAATACGTTCCTCTTTTTGCCGGTGCAAGAGACTCGCAACATCCACCAGCATGTCGACATCGTACGATGCCCCAATCGTGCCTACAAATAGTAGTATCAGCGGGTGATCGCGAGAAAATTCGCGCGCTTCTTTGGAGACATGTTCCGTCTCCGGAAAGGCCAGGTAGCGCACCAAACCGAATCCGGGGCGCCTTTGTCTTGCGCTGACATACTTGAGGGCGCACGCAAGCATCTGGTCTCCCGTCGCATAAAGCTGATTGCAACTTCGTAGGGCAAACCGCAAGAGGAAACGATAAACCGCGCGGATTGGCCACACAAGCGGCTGCGCCCACCACGGAAGGTATGAAGGAATAATATCAGGCCACGCATCGCGGTAATCTATCACGAATGGGACGCGCCACAGACGGGCCAGGTGGGCTGCGGCAGCAGCAAGCTCCGGCGAAGGGTAAGAAATCACCATGAGGTCTGGATGAGGACGGGCTTTCGCGACGCGCAAAAAATGCCAGGCTACCTGTGCCTGATTGAGAATTCGAGCGAATGACACATTGCGCGAGTAGCCAATCCCATCAAGTAATACAAGAGACAACCTCGGCATCACTTCCTGCATCGGAGGCCCATCACGTTGACGCTTTGCCGTATGGTCGTACCGTCCGGTAAACCAGACGACATCGCATCCCCTCTCCGCAAATTCCCTAGCGAGCAATCCGCTTCGCATCAACCGAGCCCCAGGATCAGTCGGCAGCATCTCTGCAATTTGAATTATCCACACCCGCCGGGTCAGCTCGGGGCCAGACATGCGCCGAGCGCGATCCCCAGCGCCCCTAGACCTCGAGACCATCAGCGACCCCAAAATAGTACGCCATGGCCACGCGCTCCCCCAACTGAATGGGCGCGCCACGATGAATTCCCTTTGTATTAACCAACAGGCAGGTTCCCCGTTGCGCGGGAAAGGTCCTCAATGAGTCTGCACCTAAATACTTTTCAATCGCGCTTACTTGCGACTCTTCGAATCGATACTGCCCCTCGCGCGTTAAGCCCGCCGCATGGAGAGCAAGGCACGACTCCAATCGATGTGTTCCAACGATCATTTGAAACGGGCCATTTTCCTCTTCCACATCTGTCAAATATATAATCGCCTTCAACTGCTTAGAATAAGGGGAATCGCGGTGCCAGCCCCCTCCTGAACCAAGGTTTTGTTCAACAGCGGTTATGCGATTAATCATTAAACAGTCACCATGCCGAAAGAAATCCGGCCCCATGTAAGCATTTTTAATGCGATTAAGAATCGGGTCCGCCAAGGCAGAAGCAAACACCTGAGAGTAACGCTCCGCAAAGAAGAGTCTCGTGTCAGCGCCGAGCTTGTCTTTCCACACTTCGCCCTCGCGAGCAGCTTCGACCACTCTGTCAAATTCACGGACATATTGTTCACATCGCCCAGCATCCAAAAAATCCGGAAGGACGTGATATCCCTTATCATTCAAATCAGAAATAACACGCTCCTCCACCCCGCTCTCCCAGGGCGGGATGACCGCTTTGACCGAAAAATAAAGGTGCGCCAAATATTCCTTCATGATGTGTTTGTTCATCGCCGTACCCCTACCAAATCATCCTCTGGTACAAAAGATTTCGCGCCACCTCCTGACCGCAGCTTGGTCATTGGTGACAGTGCATCTATAGTAACTTCCCCTCACCTTAGAAAACAACACAAGAAAGTCTACGCGGCGCGCGCAGACACCACCTCTTGCGCTCCGGGAGGCGGAAATGGAACAAGCGGCTCCTTTCGTCTACAAACATGAACCAATTGTTCATCATCCGCTATCTGCGTGAGTAATCTATGAATCCCCTCCAACGCTTTGCTTCTTGAGACTATGGCCTGCGCTGTCAATAAGATGAGCTTAACATCCAGCCAAAAACTTTGTTTCTCGATATAAAGAAGACCCAGGCGACTTTTCCAGGGCCGGATCAGGCGATTATAATCTAAATCGGGGTCAGCGCTGTCTTTAAGAATTTCGCCCTCGTCAGCAAAAACGATCGAAGAAATGTCGGTAATACCCGGCTTAACAGTCAAAAGCCTTTTCTCCACATCGGTATACAAATCTGTCTCGCGCTCAACATTAGGGCGCGGACCCACCAACGACATGTCACCAAGAAAGACATTGATAAGCTGGGAAATTTCATCAAGCTTGTAACGTCGAATAAAATGGCCCACTTTCGTGATACGGCGGTCGCTGGAGGAGGTTGAATCGACACCGCTTTTGTCGGCATTAATTATCATGGAGCGAATCTTAATCATTCGAAACGCTCGCCCGTCCTTGCCCACGCGAGGGGCGATATAGAAAGGCGAATGACGGTCCTGCCACCAAACCGCCACCAGAGCAGGAACTAATAGCGGGGCTGCTAAAATAAGCCCAACTCCGGAAGCGATCACATCAAATGCTCTTTTTATCACCCACTCACCTATCAGATAGCTTTGCCGCTGCTCCGCCCCCAACAATTCTACAACCCGCATCCGCAAGACTGTCGGAACGAATCTCTCCGATAATGCCGCATGCTCCCATCATACTCACAGCTACATCAGCCACATGCTGAGCATTGGGATAACAAAGAGCCTCCAATGCCCTGCTCGTCGGCGCAGGAGCATCAATCACACACACGCGCGCCGGAGAACAACGCAATTCAGAAGGCGCCACTGACTCGCATACCCGTGCAACAATTTCCGCAGCCAACCCGCAGCTCTTCCAACCACCATCAAGGGCGAGAAGCCGCCCCGTCTTCCGCACCGACTCCAAAATTACTGTCACATCAAGAGGATTCAGAATCCGTAAATCAACAATCTCTGCCTCTATTCCTTTCTGAGCTAGAATCTCCGAAGCTTCAAGCGCCAATTGAGTGACATAGCCGCTCCCCACTATGGTAACATCTCCGCCGGCCCTCACCACCTGGGGCATCTCTTCTGAAAGCCGCAGTTCACGCACCTCTCCAATTTCCGTGCTCACTTCATAGAGCCAACGATCATCCAAATAAAGCACGGGTCCGGGGTCAAGAACACTGGCAATGAGCAGGTCGCGAGCATCCTGAGGACTCGACGGCATGACCACCCGCAGTCCCGGAACATGAGCAAACCAAGAATGGAGCGCCTGAGAATGCTGAGCCCCCTGCTCGCCCCCTCGATTGATAATCCCCCGGAACGTAACTGCGGGTGACATCCTTCCCCCGAACATCGAGTTCCATTTAGCAGCCTGTGTAACTATTTGGTCAATTGCTAAAATAAGAAAGTCCATTCGCGGATGAACAACAATGGGCTTATAGCCGTGTAGTGAAGCGCCAATAGCCACTCCCGTGCATGCCGCTTCCGAAACGGGAGAGTCCATGACCCGTTCTTTCCCAAATACAACGTCCAAGTCTTTCATGGAATTGCCAACATACCACGGAGCCCACAAGCCCTGGCCAATAGCAAAGACCTCGGCATAGGTTTCCATGAGGTAGTAAAAACCCTCGCATATGGCATCACCGTAACTGACTCTCCGTCCGCTCATACCGTCCTATGGGTACACCGACGATAGCAAAAACTCGCGCACAGGAAAGGCGGCCTCACGGGCTTTTCGCGAAGCCGCGCGCGTTATACCAACCACTTCCCTATCCAAAGCAGAGAATGTGGCCTCATCCATAATTCCCTTTTGAATAAGCGCATCCTTAAGCCGCCGAATAGGATCTCGCCCCTTCCAACGCGCCAAATCTCCAGGCGTTCGCCTCACCCCCACATCAATATCTTCATTCGGACCCACATGCCCCCGCCACCTATAGGTGACTGCCTCAATAAACCCCGGCCCACCGCCTTGACGACAGCTATTTACCAACTCTGAGGCTGCCGTACGTACCGCCATCAAATCATTGCCGTCAACCAAACGCGCCTCCACCCGGTGCGCTAGCGCAAAGCGCGACACCATGTCAGAAGGCTGGCGCAATTTAATATCGAGATGACTCGAATACAAGTTATTTTCACATACAAAGAGCACCGGCAAACAATAGGTAGACGCAAAATTCAAACTCTCATGAAACACGCCTTCCTCAGTAGCCCCGTCGCCAAAGTAGGCAACGGCAACCGCCGAGCTCTTATCTTTTTGGGCAGCCAGAGCCGCGCCAACTGCTATTGGAATCGTAGCGCCCACAATTGGAACCGAGGCAATAAAGCCGCAGGACCGCCCGGTAAGGTGCATAGAGCCTCCCATTCCACCGGAACAACCATCCGCCCTGCCCAGCACTTCTGAAAATAGCTCATCGACACTTCCGCCCAATGCAAGGTAGTGCGCGTGAGAACGATGGCCGCCATATACGCGATCGGTCTGCGTCAAGAAGCTAGAAACTCCCACCGCCACAGCCTCCTGTCCAATCCCTAGGTGGCACGGGCAACGAGCCTCCCCCTGCACAACGAGGCCACCAATCTCTTCCTCGCAGTAGCGAATAAGCAACATCATGCGCAGACTAGAAAGGAGTTCCTGCTCAGAGCAGTTGCCAATAGCCAAGGAACCGCAAAATTCCTCCGGACTGGCTAACTCTAAAAGTTCGCTCTGATGGCGAGGATCACGTATACCTTCCTGTTCCACGAGCTCTCTTATGACAGTATTTTTCATCTTCAATGAATGCTACGACAATCCATAAAAGGACCGGATAGTAGAACAAACATAGAGCACATCGTCATCACTCAAAGCGGTATTCATCGGCAACAAAAAGCAACGGCGAAAGTACTCCTCTGTAACCGGAAGAGAAACCTTCTCCAAAGGAAGATCGTCAAACTGGTGCACCGCCTTGCCCGCCCATTGAATAATAGTGCCAATTCCCCTCTCTGTCAGATAAGTTCTTAACTCATCTCGCCGCCCGGCCTGCAACTCATAATTTTGAAAGTTATCGAAATACAGATCG
>CAZPBV010000067.1:0-1808 GCA_964584675.1 uncultured Bdellovibrionales bacterium | reverse complement strand
GTCTTCAGGAGGCGGTGGCAAAGTCAAATCTTTGATTTCGGAGAGCGCCGCATGATACTGCGACGCTATTGAGCGCCTGCGGGAAATATCTTGAGGAAAGTGCTTTAATTTAACGCTCAGTATCGCCGCCTGCAGATTGTCGAGTCTTGAATTCGTTCCCCAGCACACCACCAGCCCATCGCGGTTTCGACCATGATCACGTAACATAGCAATCTTCTCACCCAGCGCATCATCGTTGGTGACAATAGCACCGCCATCCCCGAAGCACCCCAATACCTTGGCTGGGTAAAAACTATACGTCCCGCAGGACCCAAAAGTTCCGGCGAATTTCCCTCGAAACCGCGAGCCCAATGCCTGGGCCGCATCTTCAATTATCGACAATCCATGATCTCTTGCCACGAGCGAAATGGCGTCCATCTGACAGCATCTTCCATTGACATGCACCGGCATAATGGCCTTGGTCTTGTTGGTAATTCGCTTCCTGACCGATTCCGCACAAAGCAGATGATCCGGCCCTATGTCAGCCAACACAGGGGTTGCGCCCGCAAACACAATTGAAGCGGCCGAAGCAATATAGGTGTGCGAGGGAACAATCACCTCATCCCCGGCTCCAATACCCATGGCCATGAGCCCGACTACTAACGCATTGGTTCCGTCAGCGACTCCAAAGACATGTCGAACATCAAGGTACTCACGCAGCGAGGTTTCAAACTCACCTAAATCCTTCTGAAGAATATAAGCTCCCCGGCTACAAACATCGGTGATAGCCGACAGAAGTTCAGTTTCATCCTGCTTAAAAATGGCTGGGTAATTAAAGAAAGGGATTTTTCGCATGCCAATGGTCTCCCGTGACTTACCGTGCAGATACAACCTAAACCCAGTGTATCCCGAGAAGAAACTTTAGCGAAATCCCTCAAGAGCCCAATTCCCTGAACAATCCCCACGGGTCAGCTGATTGACCGAATATCTCGAGGCCAAGTCAGGCCTTGGGGACAGGGATAAATTAGGTTGCACAGGTGCGCAAAAATCGAATACTCTGTTTCGAGTGTAGCACTAATGCTTGTCTGAATGATGGGAAAAATAATTGCCTACAAAATCCTATAATTGGACGCGCACCACAGGATTCATTCCAAGCCCGCAGCGGCGTGAGTCCTGGATGGTTGAATTTGATGGCTCGTCGCAGACCTTCGAGGTAGAGGTCCGCTACGGCAAACCGATTGATATGCACGCCGTTAAAAGGCGTGACTCTTTTTCTGCCGGTCTTAAAGCAAAAGAAGCAACCCGGCTTGCCATTGAAGGCCTGGATGATTTTGTGCGCGTGAACTCCTGTCCTGTCTGCGGAACCAGCATCGAGTTTGCCGTTTTGGCCGCGAGCGTATGGAAGGCTCGTATGATGACCTGCCGGTGTTGCCATCATGCCTATTCCGATCTAAGACCCTCAGACGCGGCCCTTCAAGAATTCTACAAACACCATAAGGGAAATTACGATCTGTATACCCGAAATGACGAGATAGATCTTCGTATTTCGCAAATCTACGAGCCGAAAGCGCAGTGGATAATAGATACCTATCAAAATCGCTACGGACACGCGCCGCGCACGATTGTCGATCTGGGCGCCGGGAGCGGACATTTTCTGAAAGCCTGCCGTGATCGCGGCCTTGAAGTATTTGGATTTGAAATTGACGAAGTGATGAAGAGGTGGTGTCAGGAACATTTTGATATTTCCCTGTACTCTGCTATCCCGGAAGTCTTGTGTCAGCTTCAAGCAAGAGATTTTAGGGGCGCCGATATCGTTACCAGCTTCAATG
>CAZPBV010000066.1:3347-12221 GCA_964584675.1 uncultured Bdellovibrionales bacterium | reverse complement strand
TTTTCAATATTCTTCTTCATAAGCGAAAGAAACATAGACTCACCCACAGATTCGCCCCTTTCCAGCGATTCATGAACACTCTTCAGAAGATTATCCACCATCCGCACGCCCAGGTCTGCGCCAACAAGCTGAGCACGAAGTTCCTGGACGAGTTCGGGGTCCAAACTGGGGCGCGAACTAAAAATCGTCCGCAGCCGATCGAACAGCCCAAAGCGGGTGCGCCTGAGCCGTTGCCCAAGAGATTCCGCGCCGGTCTCTTGTGATTCAAAGGTGGGTTCGATGTCCTCTCGGATGGCGCAAGTTTCATCCTCATGAGAAACTCTATTTTCAGTAACAGCGTCAGGAACATCGGCCGCCTGGCCGAGCTTCTCACCGGGAGATTCCTTCGAACCAAGGACCTCGCTCCCCGACTCGTGTGCGTCAGCTTGCCCTGACCCATGGGTTCCAGCCGGCATAGTGCGCAGCTCTATAGTGCGCTGCTCTATAGTGCGCTGCTCCAAGCAGCGCAGCGTCTGCGTTCGGAATTCGTTGAGGGTTCGTTCTAACTTCTCGAGTTTCCCCCCCAGGGCTCTATTACGTTCAGCCGTCTCATCTGGCCGTCGAATGCGACGCGCGAATACTATGACCAGTAGCAGCGCTATAAGAGACGTTCCCAGGCTGATGAATGCAATATCAACACCGGGGTCACCACTCCCGAAAGCTACGGAAATCTCATTGAGAAAGCGAAGAAAAGCCGAACTACTATCAGATACCATGCAGCTTTACGCTACATGAGCAAAAGCCTCTTGTAAAGAAACAGTAACCACCTTGGAAGCTCCCGGCTGCTGCATGGTTACACCAACGAGGCTGTCCGCAACTGCCATACTCTGTTTATTGTGAGTAACTAGAATAAATTGCGTGCGATTACTCATTTCCTTAATAACAGACAAGAAACGCACTAAGTTGGCCTCATCAAGGGGAGCGTCGACTTCATCGAGGATGCACAGCGGGCTTGGCCTCTCACTGAAGATTGATACAATCAACCCAATAGCACAAAGCGCCTTTTCACCTCCAGAAAGCAACTCAATGGACTTGAGCTTTTTTCCAGGAGGACGAACAATAATATCAATACCAGACTCGAGGGGAGCGTCAGGATCTGTCAACTCGATCGACCCTCGACCACCGCCATACAAGCGCGGGATAATGCGGCTAAAATTCTCCTGCACCGCTTTAAACATTGATAAAAAGCGGCGTTCCGATGTCTCCCGAAGTTGGTCAATAGTACGTCGCAACGTGATTGCCGCATCATGCAAATCCTTCTTTTGGACTTCTAAATTCTCTAAGCGCGCTTTCTCTTCCTCAAAACGCTCAATGGAGGAGCTATCAACCTCGCCCTCACGAGCAACACGGGTCCGCAATCGCGCCAACTCATCCCGGAAAGCACTACGATCGGTGTCATTAATTTCAACCACTGGCATGTTTTCGTTTACCACCTCAGATAGCCAGAAAGTTTCCCCGTACTCCGATACCACCCGTTCATGCAACGTTCGACACTCGATTTCAATTTTCTGAGTTTCGAGCGCCAAGCGCGAGACCTCTCGCCGCGCCTCATCACATCGCCGCCGCGCCTCGTCAGTCCCTGAGGAAAGTTTTGAGAGAATTTCCAGTCGCTGTTTACGGCCTTGATCCAAGACTGCATACTCACCTTGCAGCTCGCGTAGCTCCACTTCTAACTTCGCGTCGCAATCACCGGTTTCCTTTTGAGACTCTTGCTCCCGAGTTGCTAACTCCAATTCTAAACTTTGTCTACGAGAAACGTTTGACTCCTCCTGCGTTTGAATTGAACGCTTGTCCTCTCCTAATTGGGCTTGAATACGCTCAGACGCCTGCAATCGGCCTTTGACGCTGCCCAGCTCCTTTGATACTTCACGTTGACGCGATTGTTCGGCCTGTAAGTCAGAAAGCGCTTGGCGCTGCGCCTGATCCAAGGTATCAACCCGCGCCACAGCCTCTGTCCGTGCGACCGTGCATAGTGCAATCTGGCCTTCTAGGCGCTCCACGTCGCTAGTCAGAGCCAAAGCTTCTTGCCTCAATTGAAATAGCCCCCCCCCTTGGTGCAGGCTTACAAAACTATATGCTGTAACAACTTCACCCCGGGGAGTCACCAAGGTACAACCACCAACTTCCTCGCCACGCTTTTCAAAAAAAGACATAGCGTCCTCTGCAGTTTCAGCAATATACACACGATCGAGAAGCTGTGCCGTAATCGGGTAGCACTTTTCAGAAATAGAAATGGCATCAATTAACCGAGGAAAGGGAACTGCTAGCAGCTCTGTCGCCTCAGGGCAAGCAACACGCCGCAATGAGCTAAATACACCTAACGGAAGGATCTCTTTCGAGCTGTGAGATGGAGCAGATCTCAAAAGAGAAGTTTCCTCCATATACGCCTTTGCCAACCCAAAAGCATCGTCAGAAACAAGATAAGCCGCGCGCTCCGCAATAACTGCCTGGACGGCAGATGTAAGGTGCGCCGGTACATTGAGCCCGTCCGCGAAAAGCGCTGCTCCACCTGCCAGAGCCTGAATAAGACGACTTCGCTCCGGCGGCACTCGAGACAGGTCAAGCTTCTCCTGTCCTCGAGGAGACGCCCCATGAGCATTCTCTATACCAAGCTGGTTAAGCGCCCTTTGAAGTTGTTGTAAAGGCGAATGTATGGCGATCTGCTCCTCGAGCGCTCCAAGACGGCTCCGAGTTGCTGCCTGCTTCTCCCGCAGCCTTCTTAACTCTTCTTCTTTATCCCTCAACTCTCGACGTCCCGCGGCAAGCTGCTCCCCCAAGACGCGCAAACGCTCCTCGCCCCCTTGCGCCCCGCTCTCGAGCTGCTCCCCTAAACGCGATGCCTCCTGACGTAAACCCTCAATTTCCGCGCCAATCTGAGTCAATCGATCCTGAACAATTGTTTTTCTATCCTGGAGCGATTGAAATTCGCGATGTAGCGAATCGAGGCGAGAGCGCATTTCATTCGTCTTCATGAGGAACTCAGAACGCTTTCGACTTCGGACATTCATCTCATCGCGTACAGCATCAATCTTAAGCCGCAACGCATCGCCTTCAACATCGAGCGACAGGAGAGATCCCCTTCCCTCTTGTTCCTCGGCTTGCGCCCGTTGTAGGGCAGCACTCGCACATTCCTCTTCGCCACAAGCCTGGGATTGCAACTCACTCGCCTGCCGGCGAGCGCGAGACAAGGCCGCATGAGAGTCTCTAAACAAAACTGTCCCAAGCTCTCGCATGCGCCCCTTAAGCTGCTCACGATTTCGAGCTCGCGATGCTTGAACCCGCAAACTATTCACTTGGCGAGTCACCTCCTTAATGACGTCATCAAGCCGTGAAATGTTCACGTCCGTCTCTTCCAGCCTCTTGCGCGCTGTCGAGATACGGTCACGAAAACCGGCAACCCCCGCGGCTTCTTCAAGAATCAGGCGGCGCTCCTCTGGTTTGGAAGTTACAATTCGAGAGACCTCGCCTTGCGCCACAATGGTGTAAGCCCGGGTCCCCAGCCCGACGACACGAAACAAATCCTTAATATCCCGCAGACGGCATTGAACTCGGTTAATAAAAAACTCTGACTCTCCGCTCCGGTACAGCCTCCTGGTAATTTGCACTTCCGTAAGAGACTTAAGCCAGGCAAATCGAGAAAATAGTAGCGCTTCAGATGGCTGCTCCTCGTCGGGACCAGGCAAATCGTCATTAGCCTCTTGGTGACCGAAAGTAGCCCTTTCTACCTCTTGCTTATCCAGTGATGAGATTGGCTCACCAATACCGTCCGATGAAAGATGAGCGCTTGCAAGGTTCTCATTATCGCGAATGGATGTATCGAGAGCACCCGAAATAACAGTTAAGTGGGGCCTCCTAGTCTCGTGGCCATCCCCCGCCTCAACACTCAGATGAGAGCCCATGAACCGATCATCCTGCCCTGTCGATAGATCAATTTCCTGGCCAGCCCCTCTCTCGTCTGCCCCATAAACAATAAATGGCCGCAGATCCTTTTGTACATCGGCGAAAAAACCATTCTCGGATGCTCTCAAAGTAAGGGTAACTTCCGCCAAACCGAGAGGTCTCAACTTATCAGTACCGTTAAAAATAACGTCTTCGAGAGTGCCACCGCGCAGATTACTGGCGCGGGTTTCCCCTAAAACCCAACGCACCGCATCAACAATATTAGACTTACCGCACCCGTTGGGGCCAACGACGCCCGTTACGCCCGACTCTAGTGGCAGGGTGAGGCGATCCAAAAACGACTTGAAACCGAAAATTTCTAAACGACTTACACGCATAAGTTAGCACTTTAAAACATTTAAACTAAGAATCAAAGGGGGAAAGAATAGGGATACTCGCTGCCATTGAACTCGCCTAGTCTAACCAGACATATTCCATGTCCCCCAGCATCTTGCACCAAACAAGCTGCCCCAAAACACACCCTCTGACGCTACTCGGGCACGCTAGAATATTTACCCAATACCTCAATGGAGTAATGTATCGCCGCCCAATATGACAGGGCAATCGATACAAATAGCAAATTGAGCCCCAACCACTGGAAGGTAGTTCTAAAACCAAAAACAAATACGGGGCTATCGTGGAAAAGCAAACAAACAATGGCGACCATTTGCGCAAAACTCTTCAGTTTGCCGCTATGACTCGCCTGAATTACCTGCCCCGCCGCCGCGGCCACTGCCCGTAATCCTGTAACCCAAATTTCCCGCGCCAGCACCATCACCACCATCCAGCCCGGAACCCAAGCCTCGCCGTACATGTCGGAACGCTGCTCCACGAGCATAACAAGGGCGGCCATCACCAGAAGCTTGTCCGCCAGGGGATCCATTAACTTCCCAAAATCAGATACCGCCCTAAACCGACGCGCGATAATACCATCTGCGTAGTCTGTGGCTGCGGCAAGTATGAATACAATTATCGCGCAATACACTTCCGACTTACTCGGATTCGTCATCAAGATGACAAATACCGGAACGAGCCCAAGACGCAAGAAAGTCAAATAATTAGGGAGCCACTTTGCCATACCGCCACAGCACCTTAACAGGCCAGATTTATCGGAGAATTGTACTCAGCTGTGAGAGTACTCAATATTACCTCAGATGCAAGAGCCTCAGGGATTGCTGCACAACTAAATACCACTCTGCGGAACTATTAACGCGAGCGAAAAGTAGAGAGATGGTACCCCGAAATGCGCAGGAATGATCAATAGGCTAGTGTCTCTACTATTACGACTGTCCCAGGCGCCCAGCGCTGTATCGTGTCTTAAGGGAGAGAACCCGATGGACATATTCCCGTGTTTCAGCAAAAGGGGGAATTCCTCCATATTGCGCAACGGCTTCCTCGCCCGCGTTATACGCAGCCAAAGCGTACTTTACATTCCCGTTGTACTTGCGCAAAAGCATCGCCAGATGACGAGTGCCCCCTTGGATGTTCTCCCGAGGCTCAAATGGCCGCCTCACCCCATGTTGTTGTGCTGTAGCCGGCATAAGCTGCATAAGCCCCTGGGCCCCCTTCGGAGAAATCGCCTTCGGATTAAAGGCTGATTCCGCGTGTATGACGGCTCGAACTAACGCCGGATCAATTGCATACCTTCTAGCTACCTCAACGATAATTTCTTTGTAGTGTTCCTTAAACAGTCGCCCGCCCCACCCACGACCAACAATGGAATAACTCCCTCCGCGCGCCGTGAATATTTCTGCTTTTACCCCTGGCTGTGGGGGGCGATTGGAAAAGCGTACCACTCCCCCATTTTCGTGATATACGTATATTGGTCCAGCCAAGGCATATGACCTCCCCAACAACCCCCAAATGGACAAATAAATAATGAGCCTCTTCATATCCTCAGTTTATAGTCGGACGAATGAAATCTCCCAATTGGTATTATTGTGAACAATCAAATACTTACTGAAAATTCAAGTGGTTATAACCGCAAAAATTTCCCTATTCCGACAGCATCCCGAGGATAGGCGTCCTTAAATAAAGTTCTGTGGAATGTCCATGACCAACTCAGAAATAGCTAAGCACGCTAACCTCTCAGACTCAGTTAAGGGAACCTGCGGCACCTTTGATCCCATATCAGCGTAGAACACACCCTGAACCTGGTTCTGCCAGACGAGTGGGAACGACACGAATGGCCAATCCTGGTCAAAAATCGGGTCCCCCTGAAACAAGCATCGCCGCTGCAGGACGGCCTGCACATCCGGTTGATGTTCAATCTCCTTAGATTTGAGCGGCTGTAGAATACGGCTATAGTTAGGATGGGGCTCGCCAAATAGAAAGTAGGGAATAAGGATCTGCCGAATTGGCTCCAGCCTCAAAAAGATTACCCTTCGAAACCCTATTCCATGAATAAGAGATTCAAATACACACATCATGAGTTGAGGGAATCGAGGAGGACCAGGTTGAGCAACTGAGACCCGAAGGCAGGCCTTGATTTCAGATACCAAGCGCGGGAATGAATCGGTCCGAGGACTTCCTAAAGCCCTCTCCGATTCTTTTGATCGGGGAGGTCCTTCCCGGCTAACAATATTAGCAAGATAAGGAGGAATCCTTATTCTACTGGCATCGGGTCTGGCAAAAAAAGCTTGAAGAGCGTCTGACAAACTCGAAGCCAATTGACTTACTTGAATACCAAGGTCATCTGCCAACTCAGAAACCAAATCGAGCACCACCTCTTGTCCGCGATGTTCTACAAGCGCTTTGGCAATCCACTGACCGTACATGAGATAGACAGGCGACAGTCCGCGCTTCCTTGATACGACCTTACGATTTTGACTTCTCAATTCGAGTGCCTCAGTCACCAACTCTTGGGACGCCGCAGAAACGCCAAATTGAGAAAAGAGCTCCTCCATGAGCCCCCCAAGTGAACATCCCAAACACTGCTCAACCAGCGAAAAGAATGATTTCTGACTATCAAACAAACAGTCGATCCGACAGGCGCAATAGAGGTCAGGCCGATATCCTAATAACGCTATATCCACCAAAAACAGGTGCAGCGCTGCTTCTGTCAAAACCTCAATTCGAGGGACTGCCTTTATTACTCCTAGTTGCTTTACCATGAGGGCCGCTATAGTGGCTTGGTTCAATATCCCTGGAGTGAGAGCACTGAGGGCCGCTGGTAGCGCCGGTTGAGCATCAGTACAAGCGCCGGAAGTGATCAAAGATTTCTGAGTTCGCACATACTGAATCAATGCCTCAGGCGGGCGTAGCACGAACTCCCCTGACTCAAGTTGGGGGACAAAACCGCGTGATACGACAAACGCCACCGAAGATGTTAAAGCATCAAACTGAAAGTCTCTGGTCATACGTTCTACATTGTTTCACGGTCATATATACTTGCGGCCAATCAAAAAAAAGGGCTTTGTAGTATCTACCGCAATTCGCCCCGTATGCGACAGACACCCAAAGCCCACAGAAGTAGCGAGGTACCGAAAGACTCTTGAGAAAGAGCCTTCCGTTTTTCAAGCAGTCCTTGAAAAATCGATTACTGGCGAGAGGGCGCTGCCCTCTCACCTACCCGTCTCCGTTTAGCCGAGGAGACTGAGTGCCAGCGCCGGTTGCTGATTGGCCTGAGCCAATACCGCCGCGCCGGCTTGCTGCAAGATACTGAGCCGCGTTAACTCCGCAGCTTCAGCTGCAACGTCAACGTCGCGAATTCGGCTCTCTGCAGCCGCAAAGTTTTCACGCGACACGGTGAGGTTTTGAATCGCCACATTCAATCGCGATTCAACCGAACCGAGCACACCGCGTGTTGAAGCCAGTGATGCAATAGCCGCATTCACCGCATCGAGCGCCAAACGTGACGCCGATTGCGCCAGGTCGATGGTGGCGTCATTAATAGAATATGATAAGGCTGACTTGTTGGCCGAGGCTAAGCCGAGCGCCGCAAGTGTTCCTTGCACGCCGGTAAACCCAATCTGAGAGGTAGAGCCGGAATTAAATCCTACCTGCAAGGTCAGCGAACCGCCTCCCGAAAGCAGTTTCACACCGTTAAATGTGGTCGTATTAGCAATACGTTCAATTTCTGATGCCAGCGCCACAAACTCATTCGACAGCGCTGAACGCTGCGTGGTTGAAAACACGCCGTTCGCTGACTGTTCGGCCAGCTCCGCCAATCGCGACAAAACGTCGCCGATTTGCCCAAGCGCCGAGTCCGCAATTCCTATCGTCGAAATACCGTCATTGGCATTTCGGATAGCTACCGTCGCAATGCGCTGCTGCGCTCGCAGAGAGTCGGCAATCGCCAAACCCGCCGCATCGTCGCTCGCGCGATTAATACGTTGCCCGGAACTTAACTTTTCGAATGTTTTTCCAAGCGCATCGCTCGCTATCGCAAGTCGCCTCTGCGCCTGTAAAGATGCAATATTTGAACCTATTGTAATCGACATAACCACTTCCTCCGTGAAGTATACAGAACAGGCTTCACTCGCTCACACGACAGGGATTCCTTTCCCTCGTCCATGAGAAGACCTAAACAATCTTAGCCCGCCGGTTCTAAGGATGCGTCGTTTACAAGGTGGTGAGTCTCAACTGCCGAGGCTACTCCACACACCGCTTATTGCACCACACATCCTCCACACACTTGACAGCTACGGCATCTTTTTTAGAAAGCTTGAGGAAAAAATGTATATTCGCCGCCAATAAATTTACCTGATTCGTATGGCCTCTGAAGCGCCAAGTAGAGTTTAGGGCAAGGGCCTCATCGGCCCTTGCAGCTTGTGCGGCGAGTATTTGTTGTCCCGCCGTAAGTGTATATCTTAGATATTTGAATGCAAAGGAAGAGCGAGAAAAAGGGCTTTGTAGTATCTACCGCAATTCGCCCCGTATGCGACAGACACCCAA
>CAZPBV010000066.1:0-3247 GCA_964584675.1 uncultured Bdellovibrionales bacterium | reverse complement strand
TATTGTAATCGACATAACCACTTCCTCCGTGAAGTATACAGAACAGGCTTCACTCACCCGTCAGTTTGGGATTTCCTTATCCCTTGCCGACGAGAAAACTACCCTAATCTTGTAAGCCGGTTCTTAGGACATGTTGTCTTCAAAGAGGTGGTTTTCAGATGCCGACACTGCACCAATCACCGCTCATCGCACCACACATCCTCCACACACTTCACAGCTACGGCATTTTCCAGGGTAAGCTTGAGCGGAAAATGAGGCGACGTTTCGATTGTTTCAAGCACCTTCGATGGTCTACTGATTGACTCGCCTCGAGGCCGGCATGCAGCAACACTATCCGCAAGTAGCTGATTTAATTATACAAGTGCGGGACAGTTCCGGGTCGTGCGCGGTCACTGCGACAAGTACGGGGATGGCAAGTATAATCCGCAAAAAGAACTTGTTTCTCCAGTCTCCTAACTAATAACTTCCATCTTAAGGTAGAAGGCAGGGGCTATAAACATGTTTCTCGGCTACTAAGCACCTGAGATGATACTATCGGAGGGAAATTTCATACAGTCATGCAGTATAATCTCGTGAGTGACGAACTTGAGGCGCTTCTTCGACAGGGTAACTTAACAGCTCTCATTGCTGCATGCGAAAAATTGCTGAGCAAGACACACACAACCGAGGCAGATACGATAAAAGCAACCCTTTATTTGGCCCAAGCAAGCTTTAGACGAAGTGATTTTGAACGCGGCTTCGCCTACCTGGCCGAACTTAAAGGACTGCCGGTATCTCCGGTTGACATGCTTACCACCAAGGGATTGGGACATTTCTTGAAGGGCGAAATTGAATTAGCCTATCAACTTTATTACAAGGCCAGCACGCTCCGGCCTCTGACGCCGGCGGCGCTCGCAGGACTAGGATGGTGCATGAGAGAGCGAGAGCCCGTAGCTTCATGGGAACATTTTACGTCTGCGCTCCGCATCGACCCATCTTATCGAGATGCCCTAAAAGGAATTTGCTCTCTCCCCTTTCCGGAAGGGGGCCAATTGCAACTGGAAAAAATACTACGTCAGGCTCTTGATGCCGATCCTTTGGACAGCGAGACCAGACTTTCACTAGCTGTATGCCTACATTCCATGGGTAATACTCACGAAGCACTGTGCGAGGCAACTAAAGTTACCCTGGTCGATCCAACTTCAACTCTAGCGCGAGATCTCAGAAGTAAGCTCTCTGAAATTATGGCTTCATCGGCCGATAAAGGTGTGTCACAGTAGCAACATGCGCCTAGCAATTGTTGTTGTGCCATTTTTTATCACCGATCAACACCTGCGATGGGCCCAATCTTGTCTTCAGTCAATATGCTTTCGTGAACCGGTCACACGAATCGCTATCGTCAATCGTTGCTTAGGAACTTCCGCTGAACAGGCTTGGTTCCAGAGTTCGTTTGACCATTGGGAGACAAATGATCGAAACAATCTCTCGCGCGCTTGGAACAAAGGAATTGAACACGGCTTCAAAAGCGGCGCAGACTTCGTAATTGTTATGAACTTGGATATTGTGCTTCACCCGCAATGTCTGAACAATCTTGCAGGCTTTGCTTACGATCACCCGGAATTCATCATGTGGTCCGCTACCATGTGGAGAAACAAGGCTACCCTCATGGATGCTCAGCTTGGTCAGGGAATTACCCCGGACATTCACTGGAGTTGTTTTATGCTCGACCGGAGACTTCCTGAAATAGTCGGGTCTTTCGATGAGGGCTTTGATCCGGCCTATTTTGAAGATGCCGACATGCGAAGACGCATCACACTTAAGGGGCTGAGCGGCGGGAGCACTGAGTCGGCGCTTTTCTACCACCTCGAAAACGGCACCATTAAAGGCTGCATGGATGGTTCGATCGACGATGTCAGCACGGGAATGGCATTAATGAGCGATCTTAAAGAAGCCATGGATCGGAACGGCGCTCGCTATATAAAAAAATGGGGCGGCCCTCCCTATGAGGAAAAGTTTTCTATCCCGTTTGGAGCAAAAGAATCGTAGCTCAGCTACCCGCCCAAGTATGCTTCTTTGATACGAGCATCGTTCAAAAGGACATTTGCGGCGTCGTTAATCACCACAGCCCCTGTCTCAAGGACGTAAGCACGTTGCGAAATAGAAAGAGCCTTTTGCGCGTTCTGTTCAACCAACACTATCGTTAACCCCAAACGATTCAGCCCAACCATCGTTTCAAAAATCTTCTCAACCAATAGCGGTGCAACTCCCATACTCGGCTCATCCATGAGAAGAAGCCTTGGCTTACACATGATCGCCCGCCCAATTGCCAACATCTGCTGCTCCCCACCCGATAACGTACCGCCCAGCTGACCAAAGCGTTCTGCAAGCACGGGAAATAATTCGACTGCGGTCTCCATTGATTGTCGAACCGCTGCGCGGTTTCCCACTGTATAAGCGCCAAGCTCCAAATTTTCTCGCACCGTCAAGCGGGGAAAAATTCGTCGGCCTTCAGGAACATGCGCGATTCCGCCCTTTACCAAGGAACTAGCAGAAAGGCCGGTAATATCATTACCGTCATACACAATCCTGCCGTGCGAAGCGCGGTGAAGACTGGAAATACACTTGAGAAGAGTTGTTTTTCCCGCTCCATTGGCGCCAATAATGGTAACTATCTCTCCAGAATATACCGAGAGGGAAACCTGCGAAAGCGCTCGCACTACCCCATAATTGGCGCACAACGCATCAACAGACAGAAGGGGACTATTCATGACGCGCTTTTCCTAAATACGCCTCAATAACTCTCTGATTTGCACGAATCTCCTCGGGGGTTCCCTCAGCTATTTTATTTCCATAGTCGAGGACAATAATTCTATCCGAAATCCCCATTACTACCTTCATGTGATGTTCTATCAGCACGACGGTTATTCCCGTCTTACGAATTCGCCGTATAAGCTCCATAAGATTACCGGCCTCGGATGGGTTCATCCCGGCAGCCGGCTCATCAAGCAGGAGCACTTTAGGGCTGGTTGCCAATGCACGGGCAATCTCAAGCCGACGCTGGTCACCGTATGACAAGGTTCCAGCTACTTGGAACCTCAAACGCTCCAAACCAACAAATTCCAGCACCTTCAGAGCCTCTTGCGCAGCATGGCCAGTACCTCCCAGTGCTCCCCGCATCAAGGTAACGAAAATCGCTCTTAATCCCCTTGTTTGCCGACTCTCAACACCAATCAAAACATTGTCGATCACCGACATTTGGCGAAAAAGC
>CAZPBV010000065.1:9006-12313 GCA_964584675.1 uncultured Bdellovibrionales bacterium | reverse complement strand
CCTATCTCGGATCTATTGCGCTACTGTTGCGGAGGTATTTTTGAAACCACTTCTAATGTAGTCGCTAAGTTCTTCGAAACGTTTATCCATCTTAACTCCTTAAGCAAATCTCAAGTCATCTTCTCCAACACATTCCTCATATGTGTATACGGCAATAACCCCTCATGCTGCATTCTTCCAACTATAATCGCAGGGTGGATCCCTAGTTCCTCCGCAAACCTCCTCACTGCACCAACGGTAAAGTGACTGCCCCTAGTTTCAAGCCATTTCCGATATGCCTGTTCGTTTATCAGCCACATCTGCGCCTGCAAATTCGCCTCCTTCTCCATGCTGTCAGTCTTCTCGCCAGTAATATCCTCGTCAAAAAACGTGGCACTCATGTCACTTCCATGCAGAATTAAATGCGCCAGTTCATGCATAAGGGTGAACCAGAAGTTATCAACTCTATTGATGCGATGAGTCACTCCAATAACGGGCCGATTTTCGCCAATCCAAAAGGACGCGCCATCTAAGCGTGTTTTGCTGAGATGTTTAATCGAAACTAAGGTAACACCAAGATCGTGAAGAAACGCCCGAACTTTGGGGAGAATCTTTCCGGATGTAGCGGAGAGCTTAACTAGATCCGAAATTTTGTTCTTTAGTTGAGTCTGATCGAACCTCTTTGATGGTATCTGCAAAGCATCAAGTTTTACCTTTTGGAGCCAAGCTCGAATAGAGGGAGCCGCGGAGCTTTCAGTATTGCTTTTTCTAAAATGAGCACTGAAAGAATTTTTTTCGATATCTTTGAGTTGTTCAACTTCAAAAAATTGGCATAGTCTGCTTTCGATTTCATCAATCAGGAAGGGAGTCAACTTGCCCCTAGTTCTGGTGGATTTAATCCAACCTAACGCTTTCATTTCACGCACCGGGGCAATGCTATAAAGCTGGCCTTTGCGCTTGGCAAAATTATCACCTTCGCTCTCGTTTGATAGTTTTTGAATGCGGTAATCTGCCTCAAGCCGCATCCACATTTCAGGAGAGGTGCCAAGCGCCTGAGCGATTAAAAGAGCTGTCTCGGCAGTAATAGACTTTTTGGCCGAGAGAATTTCATTGACCGTCTGAATGGGCTTGCCAAGAATCTCCGCGAACTCAATCTGAGTCCATCCACGCGCATCAAGCTCATCTTGTAAAATCTCTCCCGGCGATACGGGACGAAATGGGCGAATCTCTTCTAAATTAGCTTCCATAGTGTCTAGTCTCCGTAGTGGTTGTTTATTTCTATAATAACGACCGTCTTACCGTCGGCCGTCTTTTCCAATCGAAACTCCATTCTCCACGCTTTATTCAAACGCATTGAGTATCTATTTTCATGCCCCTTCAACTTCTCAAAACGCCAACTCTTCATGGCTCGCAAGTCCCTTTCATCCTGCGCTACCTGAATGGTCTTCACTCGCTTGATGAAGGCATTTACCACTTCGTCGGGATACTGCTCGCGGCCTTTGCCCGTCGTGTAAAGTTCCAACAAGTGCGAGTCCTCAAAGCGAACGAGCATGAAGGCTTTAACCTAATTATAGTTATACATAACTAATTTGTAAACTGCTTTTCAGTGAAAGCATGAAGTCAAACATACAGATAATTAGCATAGTCGTCTAGAGCGCAAAAAACTCTTAAATTTTAGACAGTTAGCATTTGCCATAGTTACAAGCGAGTAGTCCTGATAAGTGCAGTAAAAACTGGGTGTCATGATTTCGAGACTAAAGATCATAAAGTTACAAAAATCGCGACACCCACTTTTTGAAAGTGACACCCATTTGTGGCCTGTAAATTCACGCATTTAAGTGAATTGGGTGTCGTTGCTTTTATCTTGCCCTGCATGACTCGAATCAAAAAACTGAAAGAGGTATTTCTAGCTGCCTTTCCCAAATAGCTTTTTGTTCATCCGTTCGACCACGCTTGCAGTGTGACTCTCTGCAAGGTGAGAGTAGCGCTTCACCATCTGAAGAGTTTTATGACCAAGTACCTCTGCAATCTCCAAAAGCGTTGCTCCATTCATGGCAAGGTATGAGGCGGTTGAGTGTCGCAAGTCATGCAATCTGAAATCAGAGATCTGTGCGTTCTTGAGTGTTTTGTACCAGCGGTTATCTGGATTCCAAGCCGCACCTACTAACGATCCTCTTTCACCCGGGAACACATAATTAGAATCAATGCGTCTTACCCGCGCATTCTCCCTAAGGAGTGTCAAGGCGAGGCCGCGCACTGGTACTCTTCTGGCTGTTCCATTGTTAGTTTTAGAAAGAATTAGAGTGCCTTTGGCTAGGTCTATTTGATCCCAGGTAAGATACGAATTTCGCTTCTTCGCATCCCGGTTGCTAGCGCTAGAACTACAAACGGATAAAGGTTTTTAGAGTCACTTTGCTTGCGCGCCTCAAGTAATTTCTCGCGTTCTTCGTCAGTAAGAAATCGCACTCGCCCAGGAGCCTCGCGTTCGCGGCGTACTCTTCTAGTGGGGTTACTTTCGAGCCATTCCTAATCTCGAACACAGCACTGAAGTACGCAGCTAAGCGATGAAATATATCGATTCCAACTTTGTGGCCGCGGTGGTTTCTTAAATCGTGTTGTTGACCGTAAATAAATGCTCTTTAGCTCAGTGAGTAGGGCAGGTGTGATATCGCACAGTAATCGTCGCCCAGCTCGTTCCTTAAACCAATGGAGGTGCCGGGTTTGATCGCGAATGGAAAGGGGCTTCTTTGGTAGTTCATCGAGCATGTAGCGTTCGATTGCGTCAGTGAGGATGTGCCGGGCTGGCTCCACTTGCGGAGCCTGATAACGTCCGTTCCTGATATCCGACTCGGTATCTAAAACCCAATTACGCGCGTCTGTGAGGCGCAGGAAGGTGCGATAGATCTTCTTTTGACCGAGACGTCTAACCGCGGCGTCATAGACGGCTTTGCCGTTTTTAGTTTTTCGCTCTTTGATGCTGCCCATCTGCACTGCTCCCGTCGAGCACCAATTCGAACACCGAGCCCAAAACGGTGAGCACGTCAGTGGTTTCGAATCTACTCGCAAACAAATTTGCGGATAAATTGCGGATGAATCCGCAATGGCAACACGTCGAGTAATCAAGAAATCCTTGACTACTCGAACTTTTCAGAGATGTGTTGAGTAGTTAGCGACGGAAGAAATTAGGCCCGACCCGGATTTTCAGATAAATCCCTGCGGGACGTTCAAATCCGAGTCGTGCCGGATCGAATTGCGTAGCAATCGCAAACAAAAAGGCCCGACCCGGATTTTCAGATAAATCCCTGCGGGACGTTCAAATCCGAGTCGT
>CAZPBV010000065.1:0-8906 GCA_964584675.1 uncultured Bdellovibrionales bacterium | reverse complement strand
GCCGGATCGAATTGCGTAGCAATCGCAAACAAAAAGGCCCGACCCGGATTTGAACCGGGGAATGACGGTTTTGCAAACCGTTGCCTTACCACTTGGCTATCGGGCCAAAAAGCTCAAAGGAAGCTTCTAGCACATTCTCTCCCCGGTCGAGAACAGGTCTCCACGATTCGCTAGCGCCTAGAGTATTGCCAGTAGATTGCTTAACTAGTTGATTTTGCATGCAAAAAAATAATTTTTTTATTTAGCTCCAAAATCTACAAAGAAAAAAAATATATCCGAAACTGTATGTACTAGGCATGACACCATCCTTTCTGCGAGTTGGGGGCGGTTCAAGAAATTGAATCGTCCCTTTTTTATTTTCTCCTCATTTTGACCTCGCGCAATTGAAGAAATCTCCAATCAATAGTAGAAGTTGGTGAAGGCGTTGGCCTTTTCTGGTTTTATGGGGAGAGTATAGAAATGGCATATATCGTTACAAGGCCATGTATTGGGACCTTAGATCGTTCTTGCGTGGAAGTGTGCCCAGTCGATTGTTTCTATTGGATTAAGAAGAAAAAATACAACGACAAGTACGGTAAGCACCATGAGGATGGGGTTTCCATCGGCATGATGGTCATTCACCCAGATGAATGTATTAACTGTGGCGCCTGTGAAACTGAGTGTCCGGTGGAAGCTATTTACGAAGATTCAGGCGTACCTGAAGAGTATCAAGAGTTCATCAAGATTAATGAGGAGGAGACCAGTGGTCTCAGCGATGAAGAGCTTGATGCAACACGCTGCACCTCTAAAGGGTAGTGGCTCGTTCATTGCCTCTTTCAAAGTTAAATGTAGGCCAACACTGGCAAGCCGGGAAGTTTTAGCTGTTCTGTTCTGTATTGCTTTCATAGCGTACTTACCTGGTTATTGTTTTGCTCAATCCGAGATTGCCGAGTGTTTGGGGGCTATGAAGCCGCCCGATGGGCGCGCAAATGTAGGCATAGTCGTTCAGGACGAACAGGGTAATGTGGTTTATTCCCTGAATCCTGATAAGGCCCTGAAGCCTGCTAGCGTGCTCAAGATCCTCACGTCCCTAACCGCGCTCAAAGTGTTGGGAGGCGATTTCCGTTTTCAAACCTGTGTGTATGAATCCCAACGAAAGAGAAGTGAAGTTGGGACTTTATTTGTCCGTGGCGGAGGCGACCCGGGGTTTGCCATTGAACAAGCTTATCTTCTTGCTCGAAAGTTGTGGAAGCTAGGCATTCGCGAAATAGGCGGCCTTGTGATTGATGACTCATTGTTTGTCGATGACAGGCCTTCGCAAGGTCAGCGCGCCTATGAAACGGGGTCATCCGCTTTGTCGTTCAATTATAACAGTATCGAATTTGATGTCTGTCCTGCAAAACTGGGACAGGACGCTCTGGTGACCACCGATCCTTGGGAGATAGACGTTCGCCTGAAGGGAAGAGTCAAGACCATTGGGGCCTCTCGTGGAAGAATAGAAATTCAGGAGATTTCACAGCATGGCGCTTCGCTTGGATATAATCTTTCCGGAACCATAGGGGTCTCGGAAGGCTGTGCCGTCATGTACCGAAGCATTGAAGATCCCCCCGTGTACTTTGCGGAAACTTTTATTCAGGTTCTCAAGCAGTTCAGTATTCGTATTGCCAACGGCTATAAACACGGTAAGGTCCCAGAGGATCTTTCTCCTTCCTACTGTCATCAGTCGCGACCACTCGCTGCCATAGTGCAAGATTTAAACCATTTCAGTAACAACTTTATTGCAGGGCAGCTGTTATTCGCCTTGGGTTCAAACATTCCAGGGAAGTGGACTCGGGTATTAGGGGTTGCCGAATTGGAGCAATTTTTGAAACATAGTGGTCTTTGGCGAGAAGAATTTGTGATTGCCGATGGTTCTGGGCTGAGCCACGAAAATCGCATTTCAAGCCGCGCAATTGCCGGACTCTTGCACCGCGCTTCTCGAGATGAGGGATTGCAACCTGAGTTTGAGACGTCGTTATCGATCGAGGGGGTCAGTGGAACCCTCAAGAAGCGAAGCGTTAAGAATAGTCCCGTAATCTTAAGAGGAAAGACGGGGACGCTTGACGGGGTTAGTTCCATCGCCGGTTATGTAAGCTCATCCAAGGGGACGAAATTTTCATTTGCGATCTTACAGAATGAAGTACAATCTCGTGAGCGAGCTCTTGATTTTGAGGACGAGTTTCTTTCGGTGCTCTCAAGTTTCTAGATATTATTCGGAGATTTCTGGGTGTGTTCTAGCCTGGACATTGTACCACCGCGTGAGGTGTTGGGGCTAGAAGCCCGTTTCGAACAAATTGAATTGAGATGGCTTCCAGACGACTCAGAATCGGGTATGAGAAGACGGTGATGTGGGAGGAATTGAAGTCTAAGAGCCGAGCGTGACAATGAAGAATTGCCTATTCTTTCTGTATCAGGTTTTTTCCGGCATGTCCGGGCAAATTCGCTGCTGGTCTGTGGGCTTGCTACTTATGGTATGTATGCCGTTAGCGCATGCCAGCCCTATGCCCCTGTCAAGCGTACAAACTCGCTCAGCCGAATTTCAAGTTCCATCTCAACTAAGGCCGCGGGTCAATTTTTGGAAGGATATTTACGCCCGTTATGGCAAGTTTCAGGTTGTTATTCATCACCGAAATTTTCCTCAAGTTGTATTTAAAGTTTTGGACTTGGGTGTGCAGGGCGCGGAGCTCGATCCCGTTAGCTTTGAGCGATTTAAGAAGCGGGAGGTGGAAAGCCATGTTAACGAAGTGCGCACGGCCCTCAGGCATTTACAGACAGGAGCAGGTCCGAGCACAGCGCTGGAAGAGAGAGTAGAGCAGGAAATGCGCTCTGTCCCTGGCGGATTGGCCAAGTACAAGGATGCGCTGGATGATGATTTGGTGCGAAGTCAAACCGGCATTAAAGAAAAGATGAAGGAGGCGATTGAACGTTCCAGCCGTTATTTGCCCATGATTGAGTCTATCTTTGTTAAGGACTTTGGCCTTCCCGTCGAGTTGACCCGTCTGCCCTTCGTAGAATCGTCGTTTGACTATACCGCCTATAGCTCCGCGGGTGCGGCAGGGATCTGGCAGTTTATGCCGCGCACTGCCAAGGGGTATATGACTGTTGGGGCGGCGGTGGATGAACGTCGCGATCCGGTAAAGTCATCAGCAGCCGCGGCACGATATCTTATGGATGCTTATCGTCGGCTTGGCACATGGCCTCTTGCCATTACTTCGTATAATCATGGTGTAGGGGGCGTTATGAAACGGGTTCGAGAGGCCGGTACATCCGATATTGCCTCTCTTATCGAGCACCCGACTGAGCGGCCTTTTGGATTTGCCTCCAGTAATTTCTTCCCTTGTTTTCTTGCAGCGCTTGAGGTTTACGACCAGCGGGCAGATTTTTTTCCGGATGTTCGTCTCGAGCCCCCGCTTCGTTTGGTGGAGCATAGGGTGGCAAAGCCGATGTCTGTATCCCATGTGTCGCGGCAGATTGGCATTGATGTTGAAACCCTAAAAAGGGCTAACTATGCGCTCTTAGATCGCGTTTGGCAGGGGCGGTCTCAGATCCCCGCCGGGTATGCGCTTAAAGTGCCGGTTGAGTACGCTGACCGATTGGCAAATTTGCGCGTGCCGGAATCCGTAACTGTTTCTTCCGATGGGGGAACGACGGCTCCTTCTGCAAGTTCCATTTATGGTGGTATTTCCTATAAGGTACGAAAGGGCGATACCTTGAGTGATTTGGCCAAGAGATATGGCGTGACAGTTCAGCAAATTGAGGATCTGAACGGCATTCGAGGGCGAAGCCTGCGAGTGGGCCAAGTGCTCACCATTAAACCGAGAGAAGGGGCTCGCCCTGAGTCAACCAATGAGGTTCCAGACAAGAAGGACGGTAGAACTATCAGCTCAGCTGAATCTTCCACCACCTATGTGGTTAAACCAGGCGATTCACTGTGGTCTATTAGCAAGCGAATGGGGTCAAATGCTGATGAAATCAGGCGGCTTAATAAGCTTGGCTCTAGTAAGTTGAGGGTCGGACAAAAGCTCATTCTTGCTCGATAGAGCGCGGCAATAGGCATTCGATGAGGGCCACCGTCATCGGTATAATAGTTGCAAGGACCTCAGGTCACATGAGGCGGTTGGGGCCGGTGATTGGTTACGGTTACCAGTTCGTGTCGCTTCGGAGGCGCAGTTATTTGGGGGCCGGTTCACCTCTGGAGAGTGGTAACCATCCGTGGAGATTGGGGAAATGCCGAGAAAGTCAGTTTGCATTGATAATTTAGCATGGGAATCTACCCCTCAGGTCGCGACAGATAAAGCGGAGGGTCTTGGTAAACAGTTCTCAGGAGAATCGTGTCGACCGGAGGCCTATGGAACTTTTGGAACAGGCTCCGAAGAAACTGGTATCATTGTCGAGCCTTCAAGCCCGAGCGAACCGGTGTCGTTGGCAACTCTAATCAAAGCACGTCGCGGTTTTCTATCACGTATGGCGGCGATTTTTGGCAAAGGATCAAACTGCAGGTAGCTAACCCAGCCGTTGGTTTCCTCACGTCCAACGTCATGCAGAATAGGGACATCGGCATGACGGACATGTGCTGTCCTCAGCCGCTACCCGCGATTCAACGGGACTAATCAGCCTGACGTTCCTCTTGTTCGGAACTATCACAGTATCCTCCCGCTCCTTCTTCATCAAAGGAGTCCCCGCCTGTAGCGTCATCCCGTCCTTCGGCGGCGCCCGGCGGCGGATTCACCGCAGTGCTGAGAGTAATGGCTTTAGTGATAAAGAGCGACTCTCCACTTGGCAAGCTTGACTGGGCGAGCTTCTCTAAAACTTGCGGCGCAACTTCTTCAGCGAAGTCAGCGAACGCGTAGCCGCTTCTCAGAGAGAAGCGCTTTATCGAGTCCTGACCAAGACCACAATGCTGGCTTAGCAATTTACCTAACTCATTTTGGGAAAATCCTTTTGCGGAACCAATACCAAAATAGACCCGTTCCTCCTTGATGCGTTGGATTGGTTCACGACTACGTCTTTGATATCCTTCTCCCGAACGGGGTCGCTCTGATCGTTCATCGCCGGAGTCGTCCGCCATTGCGCGCTCTCTTGGCATGGGCTGTTGTTCGTCCACATACTCGTCGTCAATATCGTCTCCGGGCGCCCAGCCGCGGCCACCGTTTCGACCACCAGATCGGCCGCCACCCATGCGCCGATCACCACCTTCCTGTCTTCTGTCGTTATCTCGAGAGCCTCGGCCTCCCCCGCGGCCCCTGCCATTGCCGCCATTGCGTCCCCCGCGACCGCCTTCCGAACGCTCGCGGCCGCCTTGCCGATCATTCGAGTCTCCTCGTCCTCCTAAGTCATAGCTTGAATCATCTATGAACTCACGCTCCTGCGCCTTTTCAAGCTCACTGCTAATTTGTGGAAGCGCCTCAAAAGTGTTGTGCACAAGGAGGGCTATAATTTCTTCTCGATCATGACTATCAAGCACGAGTTTAACGAGGGTCTTGGTTTGATCCTTGGCAAGCAAGCCCCGTTCTCGAGCGCGAGTAGCAAGATTCTGCACGCGAGCGCGCATCAAATCTTCTTGAACCGGCAACTTGCCCTCTTGGAACTCAAACCCTAGATACTTTCTAATAGAGTGGAAATTTGCCACATCGAGGGGGCTCACCAGGGTGATAACGCGTTGTTCGCATACCGTTGACGCAGAAGGCGGGGGCGATGCCTGCGCTTCTGTCTCGGTCAGGTGAAGCCGCTCCTTGTACACATCGGGATCGTCCTGTAATGAATATTGAACAATCACCGGGAACGCGCTGACATTGAGCCCGCGGGCCGCAATGTCCGTTACTACCAGGGCCGATATTTCCTTACTGGAAATACGTTCCATGGCGTGATGCACCTTTGCCGGTGGAACATGACCAATCAACTTATTGGCGTTAATGCCCTTCTTTTTTAAAAGCACTTCAACCAAGTCCGTATCGGAAGGTGAATTGCAAAAAATAAGCGCGGTTGGATAACCGCTGACTTCCAGCACGTCGCATAGCGCCTGAGGCTTGGCGAGAAGTTCTCCGCCAATCTCAATAAACTCGTGGGTAATGCGACGCTCAACCGCCATTGTCGCAGGAGAGTTTGCCGCAGGGTTTTTGGTAGTCGCTAATTCTGTTACAGTATCGTCTTGAGTAGTATTCATGGTATCTATATTCACTTCCATCAATTAAGCGTTAGTTTGTAAATAATTTCAGTATTAAAAAATCAGTGCTAAAAAAATCAGTGTTTAAAAAAGTGTCAATTGCTAGTCAAAATGTTTAGGACTAGAAAATCGAATCAACCTCTTGCCGCATCGTCTACATTTGAGGCAGCCAGAGGGGCCAGAGCCCGGCTAGCGACATGCCTGCTTGTGGCATGTGCGCTGATTGGCCTAAGCGCGTGCTCTCTTTACGAGCACTTCCTTGACCAGGGTAGCGAGAATAGAGGAGATCCATCGCCAAAACAAGATCCCGGGGTTTCCAGTGGATTTCAGGGGGGTAATCCGCCTTCGCAGCCCGGTCTTGCCGATTCCTCATCGTGGGTGCTATCGCCGCTTGACCAGTTACCGGTGGTAGGGGGGGAGTCGTCAGAAATTATTGGGATTTTCACCCCCCTCCGCCCTCCAGCGGGGGGGCGCAATAGTGGGAACAAGGATACTATTCTGGTCGTTGCTAAGAGCGGGAATGTTCTGTTGATGCACATTCCATCGGGACATCTCTATAGGCTCATGCAGCTTCCCGAAAACATTTCTCAAGTAGCTTTTTTCCCCGATTCGGCGTTATTAGCGACAGTTCATCAGCATATAGTGGAAGTGTATTCCTTATCCTCAGGGCGACCGCTGTTCTCCCTGGACAGGTTGCAGACCAGACTAAATTCCGTCGCCTTTCATCCCAACGGACGCTCTCTTGTCCTTGGCGCTTCTGATGGCCGGGTATATCGGTGGAAATTTGGCGAACGGCCCTCAACCGGCGGTGAAAACGAAGAATATAAAGTGCTTGAACGATACTATGGTCATGCTTCGGTGGTAAGCTCGGTTGCGCCTCACCCGTTTGGAAGAATTTTTTTTAGTGGAGACTGGTCCGGCACACTATCGGCTTTCCTTCTTTTCGACCGTGATTTATTTCTGGGTGAGTATGACCCAGATTATTTTGGCGGTAGATATCTCTCGAAAATAACTCCTCGTGCCAATGCCCCGCGTCCGGATACAGTAAGTATCGTCAAAATCGCGGTAGGTCACACAGGTAAAGAGCTGTATGTGGCGCTGCAAGATGGCCGTGTCGAACTTTGGGAAGTACGAGGATTTGAAAAACGCGCCGAAGGGGCGATTCACAAGGGCCTCATATACGATATGGTCACCAATGCCGACAGCACGAAAATTGCTTCGGCCGGCCGCGATGGAAGGGTTGTAGTATGGAGTTTCGTCCCTAATGCTGATCCCAAGCTTGCCCCGGCCGCTGTGGTGGACTACGAAGTCCGCTCGCCGATGGTGAGCAAACTGGTTTTCTTGGAAGATGGAAAGCTTTACGCCGGCAGTGCGGGCGGGCAAGTGTTTGAGGTGAAGAGACCGTAGATGGAAAATCTAGACCGGCCAAGGAGGGAGTTGGGCAAGCTGCTGTGGTCGGTTGCGGCAATTACTTTGATATGTGATCAGACGACTAAGTATGTGGTTGTGCGAATGTTTTCTCTCGGCGAGGTTCTGCCGGTGGTGGAAGGGTTTTTTAACCTCACCTTGCACTATAACCCCGGCGCCGCCTTTGGATTGATGGCCGGATTGCCCGATGGAGTTCGTCAGCTAACATTGGCGGTGACGACCGCCGTGGCGCTTGCTTGTATTGTTTATTTCCTTGCGCGTAACCTGTTCGAAAATGGTTGGGGTCGTGCGGGCATAGGCTTAATCTTAGGGGGAGCGATCGGGAATATTTGCGATAGATTGCGCTTAGGGCAGGTAGTGGATTTCTTGGACTTTTATGTTGGAGGCTACCACTGGCCTGCCTTTAATGTCGCTGATAGCGCCATTTGTGCTGGGGTCGCGATTCTCTTATTTGTGCCTCCAAGTTTGTCTGGGCGCGGTTCATCAATCGCCCGGGGAGAGGATCCGGAAAGATATTGAAAATACCCGAAAAATGAGGGTTTTGCTTCAAACTCAGATGTAATAGCATTTGCAACCATGAAGAAGATCATTTGTGTTTTGCTGGCGTCAATGGCGCTGCTGTCCTGTAGCGGTCGTGGTTCTCCGGTCACTCCCCGTGAGCAAGGTGCTGCTGGTGGCGCTCTGATTGGGGGGATTGGTGGAGCTGCTGTTGGGTCTCAGCACGGAGAATCATTAGCAGGTGCTGTCATTGGCACAGCGGCGGGGGCAGCCGCCGGTGCTATGGTGGGGGATAGTGTCGAGTCTCGAGACGATACTATCAAGCAGCAAGAAGAGATTATGCGGCGACAAGACAAGGAGATTGCCCGGCAACGTAAGGAACTGGATGACGTCAAGCGGCAGCAGTTTCATAACGAGTCTCTAAGACGTTTTGAACATCTGGCTGATTAAGAGTTGAGCTATGAAGAGAGTAATAGTTATTTTGGCAAGTTGCCCTTTGTTAGTTTTGTCGGCTTGTACAGAGCCGGGAGAAGCAACCGGTATCGCGGCGGCTACTGGCGGAGTCATGGGTGCCGGTCTTGGGGCAATTATTGGTAGTCAAACCGGAAGTGCCGGTGCAGGGCTGGCAATCGGCGCGGCGGCCGGCGCTGGCGCTGGCGCGGCGGTCGGTAATGCGCTAGAAGCCCAGCAGCAGTCGGTGCGCACTCAAGATGAAGCGCTGGAACGTCAAGAAAAGATGATTGCTGCCCAGAAGGCAGAAATTGATGAGCTGCGGGCCATGAATCAGGATAGTCCGTAT